>NZ_AZVA01000065.1:0-1768 GCF_000513975.1 Paracoccus sp. J55 | reverse complement strand
ACGCCCATATCCACCGCCGGGTGTTCCTCAACGGCAACAAGACCGTCGTCTTCCCGGCGTCTCCGGGAAGCTATTCCAGCGAGAGAATGGGCTGACCGCTTCGTCACGGCCGCTTATTGTCCCTGTCCCTGACGGGCATGGGGCCTCTGCCAGCCGTGCCGGCGCAGCGACTGCTAAGGTCGCTGCGCCGGCATGCGTTTCATTTTCGGATTGAAGGCTGCCCGTCGCCGAAGGGTCGACTCGGGGATCGTGCTACCGCAGGCGGGACTCATCGGATTGATTCGCCCCTCCTGGCCCTCTTGGTTTTTCCCGCCCGCGCAGATCGGGGCTTGCAGTTCTATCGGTGGTCCTTGCTCTTTGCCGGCGCGTAGGCACCGGTCATTATCTGCCCGAAAGATGGCCGCTTCTGCCGGCATTTGTGCAGAAAAATACCCAAAACATTCCTGCTAAGAAAAATAATTGCTTTTTAAGCGATATCCGGGTTGAATGGAATCAACAAGCGAGCGGATGCAAAACCGGTCCGATCAACAACAGGTGGTTCATGGGTCGACGCTCCGTCCGGAGCTTGGCCCCCGCGGATGGGCAGGCTTTCCCCCGTTCATCCGGGCATCGCCAGACGTGCCGCCGGTCAGGCGCTGCGTCTGCCGCAGGATGCCTGCCGCCGGCCGCATGGTCGGGCCGCTTGCAGCCCCTCGCTGCCACAGATGCCATGGTCCGCCCGGGGCGGATCGTGGAACGGATGCCAACGAGGAGGAATTTTCATGACAGCGACCTGGCGTTTTTCGGCTCTGGCGGATCGTCACCGGGCCCTTGGCTCGGCGCTCGAGGACTGGAGCGGGATGGGCACGGCCTGGAGCTACGACAAGGACCAGCTCGAGGAATACATGGCGATCCGCACCAAGGCCGGGGTGATGGACGTCTCGGGGCTGAAGAAGGTGCATGTGATCGGCCCCCATGCCAGCCATGTCATCGACCGCGCCACCACCCGGTCGGTCGAGAAGATCAAGCCCGGCCGTTCGACCTATGCCTGCATGCTGAACGACGGCGGCAAGTTCGTCGACGATTGCGTGATCTACCGGATGGGCCCGCACAGCTTCATGGTGGTGCATGGCGCCGGCCAGGGGCACGAGCAGCTGACCATGGCGGCGCTGGGGCGCAATGTCAGCGTGCTGTTCGACGACGACCTGCACGACATCTCGCTGCAGGGGCCGCTGGCGGTGGACTATCTGGAAAAGCACGTGCCCGGCATCCGGGACGTGGTCTATTTCAGCCATATCCACACCACGCTGTTCGGCAAGCCGGTGACGATCTCGCGCACCGGCTATACGGGCGAGCGCGGCTACGAGATCTTCTGCCGCCGCCAGGACGCGCCCGAGATCTGGGACACGATCGTGGCCGAGGGCGCGGCGATGGGCATCATCCCGACCCGCTTCACCACGCTGGACCTGCTGCGCGCCGAAAGCTACCTGCTGTTCTTCCCCTATGACAATTCCGAGAAATACCCGTTCGAGGACGAGCCCTGCGGCGACACGCTTTGGGAGCTGGGGCTGGATTTCACCGTCTCGCCCGGCAAGACCGGCTTCCGCGGCGCCGAGGAGCATTACCGGCTGCAGGGCAAGGAACGCTTCAAGATCTACGGCGTCAAGCTGGAGGGCACCGAGGCGGCGGTCGAGGGCGCTCCGATCATCCGGGACGGCAAGGAGGTGGGCGTGGTGACCATCGGGTTTTACAGCCCTTTGAACGGGCACAATATCGGCATTGCGCGGAT
>NZ_AZVA01000064.1:0-2558 GCF_000513975.1 Paracoccus sp. J55 | reverse complement strand
GCTATGTGGCCAGCGCGCGCGCCATGGCGCACCCCCCAACTGGCCGGACTTTACGCCGCCGCCCCGGCCGACTTTTGCTCCGCCGTTGACAGTCGGCCCTGCCCTGCGCGTTAACTGCCGTTTGGGCGGCATAGAACAGCCCCCCGAACAGCATGGATGACATGAAGGCCGAGAAGGTTTCCCAATCGCGGTGATGGATGCCGGCCAGAAGTTGCTTCGAGTAGGCCGCCAACATGAAGGACCGGAACTGGAAGACCGTCTTGCCAAGCTCCTTGGTCATAAAGGCCGGCATGTTGCCGGGGTCGTTCTCCTGCACGGACCTCTTGGCCCACCTATCGACCCCGTTAACGAAAGCGTTCCGGGCATCCAGATCGTCCCACTTCTCGATGTTGATGCGGGAGACCTTCCGGCCCAGCAGGCCCGTTGTCTGGTCCACATGCTTCTGCAACTGGGCTTGGATGCGTGGGTGAAGCTCGTCGGAAATTCCGAGGGCTCGCAGCCGCTTCTGGTTGATCGGGCGTCGACCCGTGGCGTCATCCATGAACCGCTGGACCAGAACCCTGCCGTTGAGGCGCTGAAGGACCATGTTGATGTGCGCCATCCCTGAGGAAACGGAGGTGACCATCTTGCCCCGCTGAAGGGTGTGATCCAGCAGTTGCATCTTGGTGGACCCGAAGTCGCGACCCTCGAAGGTGCCTCCGTAGATGTCGTCCATCTTGACGTGAGGGCTGGACCGAACGGTGTCCGTTCCGAAGCCCCAGATAGCCTCTATCTCGTTGAACAGGTCATCGCTGAACTTACCGGTGCGGGCCGAGGCGAAGATGTGCCGCAGGGCCGGGATGTTCTGCATCAGCGCCCGGAAGCCACCGTTGCCGATGACGCTGCCGAGTTCCGACAACTGGGCCACACCAAGCTGGCCGCCGATGCGTGTGAAGTTGTAATCCCGCAGCAGGCGCATGGCTTCACGCGCATCGCTGGGCCGCTCCTGAGCGATACCCGCCACGGCCCGGTAGAGGGATTCCAAGCGGGCCTCCGCGCGGTTCCAGTCAGCACGGGAACCCTTGTGGTTCTCCGCAGCGTAACGCTTGATGGAGGACCAGGAAGGGGCGTGGTTCGGAAGGTTCCCCTCGGTGTCCGGGACCTTGAAGTTCGAGAAGGCTTCCTCGATCTCCCCGGCTCCGATGACCGAACGGGCATACTGGGTGAACAGCATCTCCGCATCGTTCTCAAGGAAGTCCTCGATCCCGATGCCGTTAGGGTTCCCCGCCAAGGGGATGCGGTGGGTCTCGTCAAGGTCCATGCGGAACTTGGCCTCGCTGAGCCTACCTTTGTCGCCCTTATCCTGCTTCAGGCGGATGGCGTCGGTGATGCGGTCAATCGCCGCCTCGTCCATCCCCGCCCCGTCCAGCATGTCCCGCAGCGCCGTCATGTCGTCGCCGTTGAAGGCCCGGTGGACGTTGAAGTCCCCATACTTCCGGCTGCGGATGGACTTGACGTAGGCCGAGGCGAGGTCGAGGGCGGTTTCGTAGTCCAGTTCGTCCACCACCCTGCCCGCCTGCCGCGCCCGGTTCATGCGCGCGCGGTTGGCCTTCATCATGCTCTCGGCCACCAAGCGGTTCACCGTCCCGGCCCCGTGGGCTTCCACCAGGTCGTCCAGCCTCTCCGCCCGAAAGCGGCGGGTCATGTAGTTGTAATTGTCCTTGATTTCCGAGAAGCCCCGGATGTTCTTGTCCCGGCCATATTCCAGCAGGTCCTTGAACTCCTTCTTCATCCGGGCCGCAACCTTCTGGACATGGGGGTTCCCGTCAGCGTCCAACTCCCGGCGCACCGCAAGGCCCACCTCGCGGTTGAACTCGCCGCGAACCGAGGGGTCCCACATGTGCCGCCAGCGGGCAGTCTTCCCGGTCTCTCTCGCCCAGTCCGAGAAGGCTTGGTCATAGGTCCGGTAGAAGCGGGACGTGCGGACGCGCATCTCACGGGCCACGTTCTCGCTGGCTGCCCGGATGTTCACCGAACCATCGGCATTGCCCACAGCATCTTCGCCCAACTGGGCCGCGATCTGCCGGATTACCGGGTTCTCATTCTGCTTCAGGACCCCCACCATGTCGAACCGCATGGAGCCCATGGCCGACTTCGGGGCATCCGCAAAGCGTTCCCCGATGAACTCGCCGGGGGACAGCTTCGGGTCGGGCAGCGGGGTGGCTCGGGCGGCACCGGCAGAGCCGTTGTTGGGAAGATGAAGGGCGGCCACCATCGGGTTGTCGTCCACATGCTTCACCCACTTGGCCGCCTCGTGCATCATCTGGGGTTCCATGCCGGTGCGCCCGAAGGCGGCGAAACCACCGCCGAGGGCCATGCCAGCCGCCGCAGCATAGGCGACGTTCTCCCATTCCCGGACTGGGGACTGCGAGAGGAGGTAGGCTTAGGGCGGCGTTCGTCCCGGCTGCCGCAGCGCCGCCACGAAGTGTCAACGGCGGAGCAAAAGTCGGCCGGGGCGGCGGCGTAAAGTCCGGCCAGTTGGGGGGTGCGCCATGGCGCGCGCGCTGGCCACATAGCTG
>NZ_AZVA01000063.1:0-3112 GCF_000513975.1 Paracoccus sp. J55 | reverse complement strand
CGCCGCAGAAAGGGAATAGGTGGACGACTTTTACGCCGCCCGCAGCAGCACCAAGCCACCGCTACCGTGGACGAATTTCTCACCGCCGTTCTCAACCCGCGCACAGCATTCCCGGTCGCCGACGCCGCCGGCGTTTCGGCAAAGACGACGTCGATCCCGCTGACCCGGACGATATCGTTCATCGCCGCCCGGATCGGCTTGGCCGGAATATTGAAATCATAGACGTGAGCTGCCTCCTGCGCGGCCGCAGGCCGCCAGACGATGCCGGCTCCTGCGACGGACACCAGCATCGTCGTGGCCCAGAGAGCAATCGTTCTCCCGCGCCGCATACCTTTTTCCATCGTTCGACACCCTTCTCCTCGAACCTGCATGGCGAGAGAGGATTGGCGGGATGATGAAGCTACTACCCTCTCATTAACTAGATCGCCGGAGCAGCTGCGACACCCCCACAAAAATCGCAAAAAAGTGGGGCTAATGCGGGTTTTTCGGAAATCCTCGGGTTTCAGGGGCCGATCATTGTCACCTTTCCGGCCAGACTGGTCATCCTGAAGCCCACGGAAGATTGCATCGCCCGCAACGCGGCATTGGTGTTATCAAGCGAGATATTGCCGCTCACGCGGCGCTTTCCGACCGACGAGCCGACCAGAACGATCCTGCCGTCGCGATATCGGCTGATCTGCGCCACGACATCAGCAAGGCGTGCATTGTTGAAGATCAACCTGCCCTCATGCCAGGCAGTGCTTTCTTCCAGATCTACCGCTCGAGCCGCCTGAAGCCCGGCACCGTTATATTCTACGCTTTCCCCGGGCGTCAGGACGACTTGCTGGCCAGTATCGTCGAGCGAGACCTGCACACTGCCCCGAGACAGGGTTACGAGAACACCCTGATCGTTCAGGTTTACGTCGAATTGCGTCCCCAGAACCCGCACTTCTCCGCCGCCGGCCTCCACAATGAAGGGGATCTGCGAAGGCTGCACATCGAAGGAGGCAGCGCCCCGCAAGAGCCGAACCCGCCGCTCCGTCGGCGAGTTGTCGGCGTCGAGCGCGGAATCCGCATCCATCAGGACCGTCGAGCCATCCGGAAGCGTAATGGTTTGACGCTCCGAACGCGCGGTGACATAGTCGGCCGCCATGTTCTGGATGAGGTTCGGGTTTTCGAGCCAGATCCAGCCGCTGACCGCGACGGCCACGAGACAACCCGCAGCAAGCGTGGCCGTCTTGCTCCGGCGGCGCTTACGACGATAGGCTGCAATCCGTTCCAAGGGCTCGGCCAGTTCCTCATCTCGGCCGATGCGCTGCCTGGTCGCCTGGACGTCGGCCAACAGATCCCTGACCTCATTGTAGGCGTCCAGGTGGTCGGGAGACATCTCCAGCCAGGACGAAAAATCATGTTTCTCCGCCCTCGTTGGCTTGCCGCTCATGCGTGTGAACCAGGCAACCGCCTCCTTCTCGATGAGCGTGCGGTCCCGCGGCAGGGCTGGTTCGTCAATGGTCATATCGTATTCGTTTCCCGACGAGGCTGGCCAGCAGCGTGTAATTCGCGTCTCTCACAAGGATATCGCCGCGCAGTGGGTTCCACCCTCACAATTCACCGCATTTATCCCCGTTTCTTGCAGGCCATGATCGCCCTCGCCATCTCTCGCTCCACAGTGCTGGTGGAGATCGCGAGACCAACAGCGATCTCCTCATAGGTGCAGCCATGCATGCGATTGAGCAGAAAGACCTGTCGCGTCCGCACCGGCAACGCGAGGATCACATCCTCCAGTCTGCGCAACTCTTGTCGGTCAGAGACGATCTGCTCCGGCGGAGTCACCGAGGCCGAATATTGGTCTTCCGTGATACCCTGAAAGAAGGTTTCACGTCGATGCGCAGAACGGAAATGGCTTATTGCAGTGAATTTCGTGGCCTGCGCGAGATATGCCGGTGTGATTTTCGCACGCCCCACGGCCCTCGACCAGATTGCCGCAAAAACATCGTGAACGACGTCAGCGGCACCGGCTGGTCCGACCCGTCGCGTCGCGATACGTTCCAGACGGAGCCGCTCTTCCCGATACAGCTCCTCCAGCCGCTGTGCTTTCGCTTCTTCCATCAGGACTGTCCACCGCAGCTTCCGCAGACCAAAGGGTGGCGGATTATGATACTGGCATCCGGTCTGTCCTGATATTTCCTCCTAAATTTGTCAAGTTTAGCTGAAACTTTCAGCGATATCAGGGCCGCTACGAACTCCAGAAGCCACAACCCGTCGCTACGTTCCGGATTCAAGACAGGCGCGCTTGCCAGCCGTTACCTTGAAGGTCTTCCTGAACCAGTCTTCGACGAGGTGCTTGTCATGGGCGAAGCGCTCCGTGTCACCGGCCGCCCCCGGCCGGGACAGATAATTCATGTCGGAGAGGCGGACCTCGTCCTGCTTCAGGACCTTCCCACCTTCGGTGAGCGTATAGCGAAGGCGGATTCTCGGCGGAGTGGTGCCGCGCATGATGCGGACATCGCGATAGTCGAAGTTCCAGGGCTCGAAGTCGCCGGCGAGATCAATGTCGAGGACTTCGACGGTGAGGTCCTGCCCCGCCGGGAGGTAGCGCTCCGCCAGCTTCGCGAACTCCTTGTCGAACTCAGCCAGCGCCGAGGCCCAGGTACGCACCTGACGGAACTCGCGGTCGTGGAACTTTTCGGGGGAGACATAGGTGACGGTGACATCAGCCGCAGCAGTGTTCGGCACCCCGATCAGCACGGGAAGCGCGAGGGCGATGGAGAGAAGGAGAGCCCTGAGCATGGTGACCCTCCGCGTCATGGCACCGCAGGTTCAATATGGGGATGAGTGCCGGCGGATGCCAAGGCTGCGGGTGGCCGATTTCACACGCGCAGATGCCACCGGCAGATGTCATCACGGCAATGTGACCCCGCCGATTTTGCGCTGCGGTTCGCTCCCGCCTGCTTCCGATATGCTTCCGGGGCGGCTGGGGCACAAATGCAAAAGGCCTCCCGAAGGAGGCTTAAGCGGTTGTTTTGTAATGGAATTTCTGGTTGCGGGGGCAGGATTTGAACCTGCGGCCTTCAGGTTATGAGCCTGACGAGCTACCGGGCTGCTCTACCCCGCGGCATTTTTTGCGGATCGT
>NZ_AZVA01000062.1:0-3486 GCF_000513975.1 Paracoccus sp. J55 | reverse complement strand
CTGCGCACTATTGGTGTCATCGCTGCGCACTATTGGTGTCACGCGAAATCTCGGATCGCCCTTATTTTACTGGGCGAAATGGGCATTCCGGGAAGTTCGTCTAAGATTCCTCTATGATCTCTCAAGGATCATAGAGGAAGCTTAGAAGCTTCCTCTTGGGATTCGAGATGTATCGAGACCCGGCTGAGCAAGCTCAGCACACACCCGCCCGCCGCGCCGCGCCGGGCAAAAAAGAAGAAGACGAGCAGAGCGAGACCAACCCGGAAGCCTTGGCTTCGGGGTTGTCCACATTCCCGAACCGACCTGGCTCGAATAGGCACTTGATAACATGGGGCCCTGTCCCATATTATCAAGCAGAGGTTAGTAGCAAGGTGTAACTTCGCAAGCGAAATTCACCTTGCCCCACCCCCAAACCCCGCCCTGTCGGTTGGTTCTTGGGGACCGCTCCAGCCCTGCCGCCCTTCCCTGCGGTCTGGTTGGCAGATCTTTCACTTTGGGGATGGAGACTGAAATGGATATGTCGAAATACGTCCTTCGCTATGACCTTCGGGGAATGCTTGTCGATGCTGCGGATTCCGTGGACGGGGTTCTGATCGACCCGACCGACGCGCCGCAGGACATGGCCAACGAGGAACGCGACATTGAGGAACTGATGGCGTGGTGGCGCAGGCCCTACATCCAGACGCGCGGCGCGACCTTTGTCGTCCTCTGCCTCGATGGCGGTGCGTGGGACCGCTCAACGATGATCGGCCACAGCACTGATCTGGCCGAGGCCGTCGAGATCGCCAAGGCATACAGGCCGAAAGCGAGCGTGGTGCATGTGCATGTCGGATGACGCCCCGAAGAAACGCCGCCACGGCCCGAAGCCGAAACCTCCGCAGGAGCAGCGGCGGCATGCCGTCTCTTGCCGGCTGACCGATGCTGAGCTTGCCCGCCTTGACGAGTTGCGCGGGGAGGTCAGCCGGGGTGAGTGGTTGCGCCTGGCTGCGATGGCGAAGCCGCCCCGGATCGTCCCCACCGTGAACAAGGTGGCGTGGGCGGACCTGGCGCGCGCGGCTGGAAATCTCAACCAGATCACCCGCGCCATCAACGAAGGTAAGTTGCCCGTGAAGAACGTGCCTGGCGTCGGCAAAGCGGTCATGGAGGTGCGCGCCCAGCTCGATGCGGTGCGCCGCCTCCTGATCGGTCAGGAGGCCCCAGATGAAAGCGAAGGTTGAGCGCGGCGGCGGTTTCCGTGGTGTTCTCGATTACGCCCTCGGCAAAGAGGCCGGGAACGCCTGCGAAATTGTCGGTGGGAACATGTCCGGCCTGACCCCGCAAGAGCTTGCCGCCGAGTTCCGCTTGTCCCGTGAGGCGCGGCCCGGTGTTGCTCGCCCGGTCTGGCACACCAGCCTTGCTTTGCCGCCCGGCGACAGTCTCACGTCTGACAAATGGTCGGAAGTTGCTGCCGACTTCATGGACGGTATGGGCCTTGGCGATCACCAGTATGTCGTGATCCGCCACCACGACACCGACCTTGATCATGTGCATATCATCGCAAGCCGGATCGGACTTGATGGCACGATGTGGCACGGCAAGTGGGAGGCCCGGCAGGCGATTCAGCTCACACAGGAGCTGGAGGAGCGCCACGGCCTGACCCGGACAAAGGGGCTGAACGACGGCCCGGCCCCGGCCAAGGCCCCCAGCCGGAAGGAAATCGAAATGTCCGTTCGCACCGGAGACGCGCCGCCCCGCCTTGTCCTTCAGCAGATTGTCGATGCTGCGACCGCCGAGGCGGGCAGCGTGTTCGACTTCATGGACAGGATCGAAGCGGCTGGCGCGGTGGCCCGTCCGAATGTTGCCAGCACCGGCAAAATGAACGGCTTCAGCTTCGAGTTCGAGGGGATTCCCTTCAAGGGGTCCGACCTTGGCAAGGCTTACACCTGGAAGGGCCTGCAAGGCCGGGGGATCACATATGACCAAGAGCGAGATGGTGAAGCGCTCCGCGAGCGAGCAGGCGCAGCCTTTGCAAGGGCGGGCGAGATCGACGGCGGAAGCCCAGATGCAGCTGATCGCGCGCCTGGACCAGCTGGCCGAGGACCAGACCAGGTTGACGGAGGAGCAGAGGACCGCCGCCCGGCAGCTGGCAGCGGGCCTGAAATCCATGTCGGCGCAAGCCGTGGAGGGGATCACGAAGGCCCAGAAGGAGGTCGAGATGATTCTGACCCGTTCGACAGCCACGCTGATCCGCACCGAGGAGAGCGTCCAGACAGCCGAGAAGGCCGCGAAATCGGCGGCAACGCAGGCCGTGAAGGCATCGAAGATGATCGAGGCGCAGGCCAGCCGCTTGCGGTGGACGGTGACCCTCGCAGCGGGAGCCTGCGGCCTGCTGATTGGGATGGCGTTACTTCTCGGACTGCTGATCTGGCAGCCGGTGCTTATCCAAAAGCTGTGGCAGATGGCGCAAGCGATCCGGTAAGCCCAGCGATCGAGGCGAAACGCCGAGCATGGGACCACCAGCACGGCGCGTTGCAGGCCCCTGCATATCGCCTCACGCTCATGAGCCGTGTTGAGGGTCTGGCTTCCTTCAATGTGGGCAAAGATCGTGGCCCAGACGGGACCGAAAAGACCTATGACGCGGACGAGGTTCGGGCGCTGATCCCGTATCTTTCCGCCCATAACAGCCGGGGCCGCGACATCTATCTGACCCCGATGGACCCAGCCAACCATTACATGGTCGTGGACGACATGACGCCCCGCGCCCTGGATGACTTTCTTGCGGCCGGGTATCGGCCGGCACTGGTTCAGGAGAGCAGCGCCGGCAACCGTCAGGCGGTTTTGAAGGTGCCGAAAGAGCTGGGGCGGGACGAGCAGAAAGCCGCGAACGCGGTTGTCGTGGACCTCAACCGGCGATTTGGTGATCCGAACTTCTCGGGCGTAATCCACCCATTCCGCATGGCTGGATTCAGCAATAAGAAGCCCGGCAGATCGAATGCCTTCACGAAGATCATCGCGGCAGCTGGCGACCTTTGTGCCCGCGCCGCCGCCGCGCTCGATGCGGCCCGCCAGCGCATTGTCGGAGAGCGGACCCCGGCTCCGGTTACGGATCGCCCCATTCCCACGCCACGCCCAGACCATCGGGCCGCTCCTGGCGGTGATGCTGGGGCGGCGTTTGACCGGGCGCGGGCGATGGCCGAGGGGCTGGCAGACAGGCGAGGCTGGACCCGTGACGAGAGCCGCCTGGACTATCGCGCGGCCCAGATCATGGCCGAGGACGGCTGGCAGGCCGACGAGATCGGGGCCGCGATCATGGCCCGGAGTCCGAATCTTGTGGATCGTCACCGTGATCCGCTTGGATATGCGACCCTTACAGCAGAGAATGCCTGTATGAATCTCCGCGCAGACCAGCCGGAACCGCAGGGCGATCATCCGCAGGATGGTCAACCGGAGGGACCGGGGGGGATGTAAGGACTTTCTTTTTTTCCGGCGCGGCGCGGCGCGGCGGGG
>NZ_AZVA01000061.1:2500-5595 GCF_000513975.1 Paracoccus sp. J55 | reverse complement strand
CCTTCAGGTTATGAGCCTGACGAGCTACCGGGCTGCTCTACCCCGCGGCATTTTTTGCGGATCGTTCTGATACGCACTGCTTCGTTCTTGAGAGACGGATCGCTTCTTTTCAGGTCTGGCGGTGACCTACTCTCCCACGTCTTTTGACGCAGTACCATTGGCGCGACGGCACTTAACGGCCGAGTTCGGGATGGGATCGGGTGTTTTGCTCGTGCTTTGGCCACCAGACCGGAAAAGGAGCGATCGGCGTTTTCCGGTTCTTCTGGGAACCTGGAAAGACATTGTCCAAGGATGCTTTTGGAAGAAGGTCTGTCTTCTTCCGGATCAAATCAAGCCAATCGAGCCATTAGTACCGGTCAACTGAACGCATTGCTGCGCTTACATCTCCGGCCTATCGACGTGGTGGTCTTCCACGGCTCTCAAGGGATACCTTGTTTTGAGGGGGGCTTCACGCTTAGATGCCTTCAGCGTTTATCCTGTCCGTTCATAGCTACCCAGCACTGCCGTTGGCACGACAACTGGTCCACCAGTGGAACGTTCACCCCGGTCCTCTCGTACTAGGGGCAACTCCTCTCAAGTATCCTACACCCACGGCAGATAGGGACCGAACTGTCTCACGACGTTCTAAACCCAGCTCACGTACCTCTTTAAATGGCGAACAGCCATACCCTTGGGACCTGCTCCAGCCCCAGGATGAGATGAGCCGACATCGAGGTGCCAAACGATGCCGTCGATATGGACTCTTGGGCATCATCAGCCTGTTATCCCCAGCGTACCTTTTATCCGTTGAGCGATGGCCCTTCCACTCGGGACCACCGGATCACTATGGCCGACTTTCGTCTCTGCTCGACTTGTCAGTCTTGCAGTCAGGCTGGCTTCTGCCATTGCACTCAACGAGCGATTTCCGACCGCTCTGAGCCAACCTTCGCGCGCCTCCGTTACTCTTTGGGAGGCGACCGCCCCAGTCAAACTACCCACCACGCAGGGTCCCGGACCCGGATAACGGGCCGCGGTTAGACATCAAGAGTGCGAAGGGTGGTATCTCAAGGATGGCTCCACGGGAACTGGCGTCCCCGCTTCGATGCCTACCACCTATCCTGCACATCGCAATCCTGATGCCAGTGCGAAGCTATAGTAAAGGTGCATGGGGTCTTTCCGTCTAACCGCGGGAAGTCTGCATCTTCACAGACAATTCAATTTCGCTGAGTCCACATTTGAGACAGCGGGGAAGTCGTTACGCCATTCGTGCAGGTCGGAACTTACCCGACAAGGAATTTCGCTACCTTAGGACCGTTATAGTTACGGCCGCCGTTTACCGGGGCTTCAATTCAAGGCTTGCACCTCTCCTTTTAACCTTCCGGCACCGGGCAGGCGTCAGACCCTATACGTCGCCTTACGGCTTCGCAGAGCCCTGTGTTTTTAGTAAACAGTCGCCACCCCCTGGTTTGTGCCCCCCGCCACTGCTTGCGCAGCAACGGGGCCTCCTTCTCGCGAACTTACGGAGGTATTTTGCCGAGTTCCTTAAATGTGGTTCTCTCAAGCGCCTTGGTATTCTCTACCAGTCCACCTGTGTCGGTTTAGGGTACGGTCTCATGGAGGGCTATTTCCAGGAACCGCTCAGCAGCCCCTCCAATCCGATAAGGAGGAACTACACCTGCGATCCGTCACCATCTCCTGGCCCAGGAATATTAACCTGGTTCCCATCGACTACGCCTTTCGGCCTCGCCTTAGGGGCCGGCTTACCCTGCTCAGATTAGCTTTAAGCAGGAACCCTTGGACTTTCGGCGACAGGGTCTCTCACCCTGTTTGTCGCTACTCATGTCAACATTCTCGCTTCCGATCACTCCACCGGATGCCTTACAGCCCGGCTTCACAGTAAACGCCTGTCCGACCAAGGCTTTCCCAAGGGAAAGCTGAAGTCGGATGGCGTTATATCACGGAACGCTCCGCTACCGCGTGCATCAATGCACACCCAAAGCTTCGGCTCGTGGCTTGAGCCCCGTTACATCTTCGCCGCAAGACCTCTTGATTAGACCAGTGAGCTGTTACGCTATCTTTAAAGGATGGCTGCTTCTAAGCCAACCTCCTGGTTGTTTTGGAAGTCTCACATGCTTTCCCACTTAGCCACGAATTGGGGGCCTTAGCTGTTGGTCAGGGTTGTTTCCCTCTCCACGACGGACGTTAGCACCCGCCGTGTGTCTGCCAGATAGTTCTTCCCGGTATTCGGAGTTTGCTTAGACTCAGTAAGGCTGTGGGCCCCCATCATCCATGCAGTGCTCTACCCCCGGGAGAATTCGTCTGACGCGCTACCTAAATAGCTTTCGCGGAGAACCAGCTATCTCCAGATTTGATTGGCCTTTCACCCCTAGGCACAAGTCATCCCGACCTTTTTCAACAGGTGTGGGTTCGGCCCTCCAGTTGGTGTTACCCAACCTTCAGCCTGCTCATGCCTAGATCATCTGGTTTCGGGTCTGATCCGTCTGACTCATGCGCCCTTTTAAGACTCGCTTTCGCTGCGCCTACACCTAACGGCTTAAGCTTGCCAGACAGACCAAGTCGTTGACCCATTATACAAAAGGTACGCCGTCAGGGCGCAAGGCCCCTCCGACTGCTTGTAGGCGTCCGGTTTCAGAAACTGTTTCACTCCCCTCGTCGGGGTGCTTTTCACCTTTCCCTCACGGTACTGGTTCGCTATCGGTCAGCAAGGAGTACTTAGCCTTCGAGGGTGGTCCCCCGATCTTCAGACAGGATTTCACGTGTCCCGCCCTACTTAATGCGTCCGATCAAACTTCCCATACGGGGCTGTCACCCGCTATGGCTGGCCTTTCCAGGCCATTCTGGTCATTCTCACGGCTCGGCTGGTCCCCGTTCGCTCGCCACTACTGGGGGAGTATCTGTTGATTTCCTTTCCTCCGGGTACTTAGATGTTTCAGTTCCCCGGGTTCGCTCTTAAAACCCTATGTATTCAGGTGATAAGTACCTGGTTAACCCAACTGTTGATACCCAAGGGTAACAACAATCGAGTTTCAGGTGGGTTTCCCCATTCGGAGATCCATGGATCAAAGCTTATTCTCAGCTCCCCATGGCTTATCGCA
>NZ_AZVA01000060.1:0-5805 GCF_000513975.1 Paracoccus sp. J55 | reverse complement strand
ATCGCCGCGGCCGGCATGGCGTTCATGCCCGGACCGCCGGACACCTATTACGAGATGTCGCATCGCCGGGTGAAAGGCCATCAGGAGCCCATCGAGCGCATGAAGAAGCACGGCATCCTGATCGACGGCGANGGGGTCGTGGGCGGCGGCACGACCCGGGTGCTGCTGCAGATCTTCTCGAAGACGGTGATCGGGCCGATCTTCTTCGAGTTCATCCAGCGCAAGGGCGACGACGGTTTCGGCGAGGGCAATTTCCGCGCCCTGTTCGAATCCATCGAAGAGGACCAGATCCGCCGCGGCGTGTTGCACGCCGATCCGGCCGAATAAATCGGCATCGTACAACCCGCCTGCGCCTGCAGGCGGGTTTCTCTCCAGGATCGTTCAATGGCTTGGACCGATTACTCCTCCGCCCCTACGGCGGGCACCCCAGTCTGCGCCGAGACGCAAGTAGAGGGCGTTCTGTCGCTGTCCGTGACCACCAGCAGGGGCTCGTTCCCGATGCTGGTGGTCCGCATCGGTGAAGAGCTGCTGGCCTATGTGAATGCCTGCCCGCATCAGTACCTGCCGCTCGACTATCATGGCGACCAGCTGCTGTCTGCAGACGGAACCAAGTTGATGTGCACCGCCCATGGCGCGCGTTTCGACATCCGCTCGGGAGAGGCGATCGATGGTGCCGAGTGCGGTCTGGACCCCGTGCCGGTCAGCATCCGGGACGGGATGATCGTTATCGCGGGCTGATCCTCTGGCTGGGCGCAGGCTATGCTTTGCTGCCCGCGATGGAGCTTCACCGACAAGATCCTTGCCGCATCAACACATCAGGCCCGACCATCAGATCGGGAATCGCAGCTGGGACATCAGTTTGCCTGCCTGGAGCTACGCCATTCGTCGGCATGACCCAGATACCGCTGGACCTGCGCCATTCGGATCGCCATGAAGGAAACCGTCTCTCGGGTAACCTGTTGAAATGGAGTTTCCGGGCCAAAGACGACAGTCGATCATGCTTCTGCTCCAGAGATTTTCGCCAGCGCCCGGCGCAGCGCCGCGGCATCCGGTCCCAGCTCGGCGAGCAGTTCGGCCTGGAAGGCCTCGGCGATCCTTTCGAGCCGCGCCATCAGCGCCCGGCCCTCGGGCGTCAGCTCCAGCACCACCAGCCTGCGGTCGGCCGCGTTGCCCGATTTGCGCACCCAGCCCGCCTCTTGCAGCCGCGCAGCCGCCCGGCTGACCACCGACTTGTCCAGATGCACCCGCGCGTTGATGTCGCGCACGCTCACCGCGCCGGAATGGGCCAGATGCGCCAGAACCCGCCATTCGGGAATGCTCAGCCCCGCCTCGGCCGCGTAGCGGGCTGCAAAGCGGCGGCTGACCTGGGCGGCGGCGACCGACAGGCGATAGGGCAGGAACCGGTCCAGATCGAATGACATGCGCTTCTCCTTGGCCGGCAGAACAGCAGAAAGCCGTTGCGTCCGCAACAAAGATCGGCCGGGCCGCAGATCGGCGTTGACATCGTTGCCGATGCAACGGCATATTCGTTGCAGCAGCAATGATACCGGCCGGGGAGGAGCCGCCATGACCCACGACCTGCCGCGCGGGATGACCCGCGCCACCGTCGCCACCGGCACGCATCCGGGCTACATGCCCGGCTTCGGCAACGATTTCGAGACCGAGGCCCTGCCCGGCGCCCTGCCGCAGGGCCAGAACAGCCCGCAGAAATGCGAATACGGGCTTTATGCCGAGCAGCTGTCGGGGACTGCCTTCACCGCGCCGCGCGGCCAGAACGAGCGGACCTGGTGCTATCGCATCCGGCCCTCGGTCCGCCATACCGGCGATTTCGCGGTGATCGAGCTGCCCCATTGGAAGACGGCGCCGAACCTGCGCGACGACATCGTCAGCCTGGGCCAGTATCGCTGGGATCCGATCCCGGTCCCGGAGGAGGAGCTGACCTGGATCACCGGCATGCGCACCATGACCACGGCCGGCGACGTGAACATCCAGGTCGGCATGGCGTCGCATGTCTACCTGGTCACGCAGTCGATGCAGGATGAATATTTCTTCTCGGCCGACAGCGAATTGCTGGTCGTCCCGCAAGAGGGCCGGCTGCGCTTCTGCACCGAACTGGGGGTGATCGACCCGGAGCCGCGGGAAATCGCCATCCTGCCGCGCGGCCTGGTTTACCGCGTCGAGGTGCTGGAGGGCCCCGCCCGCGGCTTCGTCTGCGAGAATTACGGCCAGAAGTTCGACCTGCCGAGCCGCGGCCCGATCGGCGCCAATTGCCTGGCCAATCCGCGCGACTTCAAATGCCCGGTCGCCGCCTTCGAGGACCGCGAGGCGCGCTCGCGCGTGGTCATCAAGTGGTGCGGCCGGTTCCACGAGACCTGGATCGACCATTCGCCGCTGGACGTGGTGGCCTGGCACGGCAACTATTGCCCCTACAAATACGACCTGCGGACCTATTCGCCGGTGGGCGCGATCCTGTTCGACCATCCCGATCCGTCGATCTTCACCGTGCTGACCGCGCCCTCGGGGCAAGAGGGGACGGCGAATATCGACTTCGTGCTGTTCCGGGAACGCTGGATGGTGGCCGAGCATTCCTTCCGCCCGCCTTGGTATCACAAGAACATCATGTCCGAGCTGATGGGCAACATCTACGGCATCTACGACGCCAAGCCGCAGGGCTTCGCGCCGGGCGGCATCAGCCTGCACAACTGCATGCTGCCGCATGGCCCCGACCGCGACGCCTTCGAGGGGGCCTCCAACGCGGAACTGAAGCCCGAGAAGCTGGAGGAGACCATGAGCTTCATGTTCGAGACCCGCTTCCCCCAGCACCTCACCGAATTCGCCGCCCGCGAGGCCCCGATGCAGAAGGACTATATCGAGGTCTGGAACCGGCTCGAGAAGAAGTTCGACGGAACGCCAGGCGTGAAGTGAGGCGCACCGGGGGTCCGGGGACCCCGAAGGCCGGGCGTTTCACACCCGTCGCCGGCTGGTTCTCGAACCGGTGGCGCACCAGCCGGCAACCCCCGTGGGATATTTTCACAAGAAAGAAGGAAGATGCGCATGGCCTTGCTGCGGTCTCGGGTGGAAAGCGCCAATCGGCCGGACTGCCCCTTTCCCCTGAACAACCTCCCCTATGGGGTGTTCTCCGTGTCGGGCGATGCCCCGCGCTGCGGGGTGGCCATCGGCGACCTGATCCTCGACCTGGCCGAATGCGAAGCGCGCGGGCTGGTCGATGCGGGCGGGGCGTTCGCGCAGCCGGCACTTAACAGCTTCATGGCGCTTGGCCGGGCGCGTTGGGACGCAGTGCGGGCGCGGCTGACCGAACTGCTCGCCGAGGGCGCGACGCCAGACCTGCCGCTGGTCGCCATGTCTGACGCGCAGATGCACCTGCCGATCCGGGTCACGGAATTCACCGATTTCTACGCCTCGAAGAACCATGCCTTCAACGTCGGCGTGCTGTTTCGCGGCCCCGAGAACGCCCTGCCGCCGCAATGGACGCATATGCCCATCGGCTATAACGGGCGGGCGTCCTCGGTCGTGGTCTCGGGCACGCCGATCCGGCGTCCGATGGGCCAGCTGAAGGGCGAGGCCGGGCCGGAATGGGCCCCTTGCCGCAGGCTGGACCTGGAACTGGAGCTGGGCGCCATCGTGGGGGCTGACAGCACCATGGGCGAACGCATCAGCGTCGATCAGGCCGAGGACATGATCTTCGGCTATGTGCTGCTGAACGACTGGTCGGCGCGCGATGTGCAAGCCTGGGAATACCAGCCGCTGGGCCCGTTCCAGTCCAAGGCGCTCGGCACCACCATCGGCGCCTGGATCGTGACCCAGGCGGCGCTGGAGCCGTTTCGCTGCGCGGGTGCCGAGCGGGCGAACCCGCTGCTGCCCTATCTGCACGAGCGGCGGCCGGGGCTTTACGACCTGGAGATCGGCTGGACCATGAACGGCCAGGTCATGGGGCAGACGAATTACAACGTCATGTATTACTCCAGCGCCCAGCAGCTGGCGCATCACACCAGTTCCGGCTGCCCGATGCGGGTCGGCGACCTGCTGGGCTCGGGCACGATCTCGGGGCCGGAGCGCGAGCAGACCGGGGCGCTGCTGGAGATGACCGGGGGCGGCAAGGTGCGGGTCACGGTCAATGGCGAAAGCCGCACCTTCATCCAGGACGGGGACGAGATCGGGCTTTTTGCCGAAGCACAAGGTGATGGCTACCGCATCGGCTTCGGCCCTTGCACCGGCACTATCCTGCCGGCGCAGCCATGAGCGTCGTGCTGCACGACTATTGGCGCTCCTCGGCCTCCTATCGGGTGCGGATCGCGCTGGCGCTGAAGGGCATCGCCTATCGGCGGGTGGCGGTGGATCTGGTCGCGGGCGAACAGCGCGGCGCGGCGAACCTGCGGGTCAACCCGCAGGGCCTGGTGCCGGCGCTGGAGATCGACGGCCGGGTGCTGACCCAGTCGCTGGCGATCATCGAATATCTGGAGGAGACCCGGCCCGAACCGGCGCTGCTGCCCGAAGGTGCCGCGGCCCGCGCCCATGTCCGGGCGCTGGCCCTAGCCGTGGCCTGCGAGATCCATCCGGTCTCGAACCTGCGGGTGCTGGATCGGGTCGAGGCCCTGGCCGGGTCCGAGGCGCGCGCCGCCTGGAACCGCGAGAACATCGCCCGCGGCCTGGAGGCCGTCGAGCGGCTGCTGGACCATCCGGGCTTTGCCGGGCGGTTCTGCCATGGCGACCGGCCCGGCATGGCCGATTGCGTGCTGATCCCGCAGATCTACAACGCCCGCCGCTGGGGGGTAAATATCGACGCCTTCGCCAGGATCCAAAGGGTCGAACAGGCCTGCAAGACGCTCATCGCTTTTCGCACGGCGTTTCCTGAAAATGTCACGCCGCAGCAAGCGCGGGGCTGAACTCTGCAGACAGTTGCATCCTTTATGCCCAGCAATGGGCGACGGTAATCGGCGTGCCACCTGTCCGGGAGGGGCGCGTCAAGGGTTGTAGCCGGTGTAGCCGTCGAGCTGCAGGATGCCGTCACAGCCCTGCAGGATACACTCTGCATTCTCGCCCGCGCGGCCCAGGGCTGAGAGCAGACCACGCCGGGCGGATCGTCCCCGCCCCATGGCCGGTCGTCGCGGGCCAGCGCCCAGAGATATCCGGTCTTTGTCCGTCCCGCGCCCCGGGTCCAGCACCGGGGCGGTGGTTTCGTCCATGAACAGCTTGACCCCGATCGCCCCAGATGCTCGGCCAGCCGGTCCACCACGGGCTTCAGGTGGAACGCAGCCTTGCCGGCCCAATCGGCCAGCACGGCGCGGTGCAGATCGAGGCCCGCCCGCGCCAGGATCTGGCTTTGGCGGTATAACGGCAGATGGTCCGCATACTTGGCTTCGCCAGCACATGGGCGAGCGTCGCCTCGGTTGGCAGCCCGCCCGCGATCAGATGCGAGGGCGCGCTCGCCATCCGGCTTGAACCGATGGCGCCTTCAATGGCTCGCCCTGCGTCACCCCGTCGGTGCAGGTGTCAACGGCGGAGCAAAAGTCGGCCGGGGCGGCGGCGTAAAGTCCGGCCAGTTGGGGGGTGCGCCATGGCGCGCGCGCTGGCCACATAGCTGGCGCGAGCCATGGCGCACTGGCCCCTTAGGGCCAATCGTGGGTAGATATTTTATGGTGATCAGCGCTGTTTACGGGCTGTGCTGTTGGCGAGGCGATAGCTTTCGCCGTTCATCTCGATGATGTTGACGTGGTGGGTCAGTCGGTCGAGCAGCGCGCCGGTGAGACGCTCGGAACCGAAGGTTTCCGTTCATTCATCGAAGGG
>NZ_AZVA01000059.1:0-6531 GCF_000513975.1 Paracoccus sp. J55 | reverse complement strand
CTGCAAAGCCGCCGTCCCGGCCGGCCGCCATTCTCGTCGCCCGGATCGTGATCGCCGCCTGTTGCGGCTGAAGCCCGCCGCCTTGCCGCGACTCCGTCCGGGGTGCCGCAGCAGGGGCGTGATGGAACCGGCAGCAGGTCCTTGTTCAGCCTGCTGCATCGCTTTCGCAAAGCCGCATCAGCCCCGCGGCGAATGTGCTTGCGGCGGGGCCGAAGGGCTCGTCGAGGCGATGGGCGAGATAGCTTTGGGACGTGACCTGGGCGTTGCGGCCAAGCGCGGCCGTATCCAGCCGGACCAGCCTGCCGGATCTCAGGTCATCCGCGACCAGCCAGGACGGCAGCCTGCCCCAGCCGACGCCCGACAGGATCAGCGCATGCTTGGCGCCCTGGGTGTTGACCGGGCAGGATTGGGGCGACAGCACGCCGAAATCCCGCCCCTCCGACAAGGGCGAGGGATCGGACAGCACGATCTGGACATGGTCGGCCAGATCCGGGATGCCGATCCCGCGCCCGGCGGCCAGAGGATGGCCGGCCGCCACCACCGCCACCTGCGAGACGGGCGACAGGGCCCTGAAGCTGATGCGGGGGTCGCGGAAATCCTCGCCGACCATGATGGCAAGCGTGCAGCGCCTTTCGGTCAGCGCCTGCAACGGTCCGCCAAGCGGCTGGATGGCAAGCCTGACCGCCACCGAAGGATAGGCCCTGCGCATCTCGGCCAGCGCCGCGCCGACCAGCGGGATCGGAAACAGCGTGTCGGCGGTGATGGACAGTTCCAGCTCGACGCCCTCGCCGAAGCCCCGCGCCCTGGCGCGCATCGCGTCGACGCGCAGCAGGATGTCGCGCGCATCGGCAAGCAGCGTCCTGCCCTCGGCCGTCAGGACCGGGCGGTGGCCTGAGCGGTCGAACAGCTGCACGCCCAGCTGGGCCTCCAGATTGGCCACGCTTGCGCTGACGCCGGATTGCGCCCGCGACAGGCTGCCCGCGCCGGCGCGAAAGCTGCCTTTGTCGGCGACCGCGACGAAGGTGCGGATCTGGTCGAGGGTCAGGGCGTCCAGCATGATCGCTTCAGATGATCGAAACCATCGGAATTATATCACTCCTGCCGGTCATCCGTCACCCCTATCCTGGACGCGACAGGAACAGGAGAGAAACCGATGACCGATGTGCTGGTGCTTTATTATTCGTCCTATGGGCATGTCGAAACCATGGCCGCTGCGGTCGCCCAGGGCGCGCGCGAGGCGGGGACGAGGGTCGCGGTCCGGCGCGTGCCGGAACTGGTGCCCGAGGCCGTCGCGGAAAGGGCGGGCTACAAGCAGGATCAGCGCGCGCCCGTCGCGACGGTGGGCGAGCTGGCCGATTACGACGCGATCATCATCGGCACGCCGACCCGCTTCGGCAACATGGCCTCGCAGATGAAGAATTTCCTGGACCAGGCCGGCGGGCTGTGGGCCGAGGACCGGCTGGTCGGCAAGGTCGGCAGCGTCTTCACCTCGACCGGCAGCCAGCATGGCGGGCAGGAGACGACGATCCAGTCCACCCATACGGTGCTGCTGCATCTGGGCATGATCGTGGTCGGCCTGCCCTACAGTTTCAAGGGCCAGATGCGCATGGACGAGATCACCGGCGGCTCGCCCTATGGCGCCTCGACGCTGGCCGATGACGGCGATGGCGGCGACCGCCAGCCAAGCGCGAACGAGCTGGACGGGGCGCGCTTCCAGGGGCGGCATGTGGCGGAAATCGCCGCGGCGCTGGTCGCGGGACGCAAGCGCGATGCGGCGTGATGCCGACGCGCTGGGGTGCCGTCGCGCTGATCGTGGCGGCCGGGATCGCCGCCGCCCTGCAGGTCGGCAAGGCGGCCATCGCCGCGCCGATGCTGCAGGCCGATCTGGGGCTGGGCCTGTCCGCCATCGGCTGGCTGACCGGGGTTTTCGCGCTTCTCGGGCTGGTCGGCGGCATTCCGGCCGGCGCGCTGGTCGCCGTCATCGGCGGGCGGCGCATCCTTGCCCTCGGCCTGCTGGCGACGGCGGCCGGATCGGCGCTTGGCGCGTCCGCCGGCGGGTTCGCCTCGCTTCTGGTCTCGCGCATCGTCGAGGGGGCGGGCTTTCTGCTGATAACCGTCGCCGCGCCGTCCATCCTGGAGCATGTGGCCCAGCGGTCGCGCCGCGACCTTGTCTTTGCGCTGTGGAGTTGCTTCATGCCCGCCGGCATGGCCATCGCGATGCTTGCCGGCCCGCTTTTCGACGGCTGGCGCGGCATCTGGTGGGCAGGTGCCGGGCTGGCGCTGGCAGTCGGGATCGCGGTCCCGTGCGTGCTGCCGCCGGACGGCCAACGCAGGCGCTGGTTGTGGCAGGGCCTTGGCCGAACCGACCGCGGCGCTGATCGTCGGCCAGGCCGGCGATTACGACCACATCGCCGCGCCGGCGACCACCGATGCCAAGAACGTCATGCCGCGGGTTGCGGCGCTTCTCGACGTGATGGTGCTGTCGGACGTCTCGGCCATCCTCGATGCCGAGACCTTCGAGCGGCCGATCTATGCCGGCAACGCCATCCAGGTGGTGAAGTCGCGGGACGCGAAGAAGGTCTTCACCATCCGCACCGCCAGCTTCGACGCGGCCGGCGAGGGCGGTTCGGCCAGCGTG
Organism: Paracoccus sp. J55; assembly: GCF_000513975.1. NCBI lineage: Bacteria > Pseudomonadati > Pseudomonadota > Alphaproteobacteria > Rhodobacterales > Paracoccaceae > Paracoccus > Paracoccus sp. J55. The sequence goes on along the minus strand of NZ_AZVA01000059.1, from coordinate 3,893 downwards.
GCCGAGACCGCCGCTGCCGCCGATCCCGGCCTGTCGGCCTGGGTCGCCGATGAGGTGGCCGAGAGCGACCGTCCCGAGCTGACCTCGGCCAAGCGTGTGGTCTCGGGCGGCCGCGGCCTCGGCTCGAAGGAGAGCTTCGCCATCATCGAGCAGCTGGCCGACAAGCTCGGCGCCGCGGTGGGCGCCAGCCGCGCGGCGGTGGATTCGGGCTATGCCCCGAACGACTGGCAGGTCGGGCAGACCGGCAAGGTCGTCGCCCCCGAGCTCTATGTCGCGGTGGGCATCTCCGGCGCCATCCAGCACCTGGCGGGGATGAAGGACAGCAAGGTGATCGTGGCGATCAACAAGGACGAGGAGGCGCCGATCTTCCAGATCGCCGATTACGGCTTGGTCGGCGACCTGTTCTCCGTGGTGCCCGAACTGACCGGGAAGCTCTGAGTAGGTTGAATCAGAGGAGTGACTACATGAGTCAGGAGCCGACTCCCTTCTCGTGGTCGGACCCGCTCCTGCGAGAGGATCAGCTGACCGGGGAAGAGCGGTTAACCCGCTAGACTCCAGCGCAGATATTTCGGAAGTGGCCTCGGTTCCGATTGAGGGTGTCACGTTCGGAAGAGCCTGGCTCAGTCCTCAGTTCGATCTATCGATTTTTTATTCTCAGTAGAGAAAATGACGCTCTGCCGAAGCCCTTTAGCCTTTCAGACCGACAGGCACATGTATTTGATCTCGAGATAGTCCTCGATGCCATAGCGGCTGCCCTCGCGGCCGAGGCCGGATTGCTTGACGCCGCCGAAGGGCGCCACCTCTGTCGAGATCAGGCCGGTGTTCACGCCCACCAGGCCGACCTCCAGCGCCTCGGCCACGCGCCAGACGCGGGACAGGTCGCGGGCGTAGAAATAGCCCGCCAGCCCGAATTCGCTGGCATTGGCCAGGGCTACCGCCTCGGCCTCGGTCTCGAAGCGCCAGACCGGGGCGACGGGGCCGAAGGTTTCCTCGCGCGCGATCTTCATCGAGGGCGTCATGCCGGACAGCACGGTCGGCTGGAAGAAGCCGCCGCCAAGCGCATGGCGCGCGCCGCCGGTGGCGATGGTCGCACCCTGGGCGCGGGCGTCGGCGATATGGTCCTCGACCTTGGCCAAGGGCCGCGGCCGCGCCGGCGGCCTGAAGCATCGCCCGACGGCTTATTGCATTCATGGTCAGGCAAGCTCCTTCCGAGCGATTGGAATGAAAACGGCCGGAGACGTCTCCGGCCGTTGCGATTTCACGCCTCTTCCTCCTGGAAGGCCTCCTCGCGCTTCTTGCGGAAGCCGGGCAGGATCATCAGCGCCAGCAGGATCACGGTCGCGATCAGCATCACCAGGCTGATCGGACGCTCGACGAAGATGCTGGCGTCGCCCTGGGTGATCAGCATGGTGCGGCGCAGGTTCGATTCCAGCAATGGACCAAGGACGAAGCCCAGCAGCAGCGGACCCGGCTCGCATTTCGCCTTGCGGAAGGCATAGCCCAGCAACCCGAAACCGGCCGCCAGCAGCACGTCGAAGATGCGGTTGTTCATCGAATAGACGCCGACGCAGCAGAACAGCAGGATTGCCGGATAAAGCAGGCGGTAAGGCACGGTCAGCAGCTTTACCCACAGTCCGATCAGCGGCATGTTGATGATGACCAGCAGGGCGTTGCCGATCCACATGCTGGCGACCAGGCCCCAGAAGATCTCGGGCTGGTTGGTCAGCACGCTGGGTCCCGGCGTGATGCCGTGGATCATGAAGGCCGAGAGCATCATCGCCATCATGTTGTTGGACGGGATGCCCAGCGTCAGCAGCGGGATGAAGGACGATTGCGCGGCGGCGTTGTTGGCGGCCTCGGGCGAGGCGACGCCCTGGACCGCGCCGGTGCCGAACTTTTCCGGCGTTCTCGAGACCTTCTTTTCCAGCGAATAGGCGCTGAAGGACGCCAGCGTGGCGCCACCCCCCGGCAGGATGCCGAGGAAGGTGCCGATGCCGGTGCCGCGCAGCACCGCGGGCCAGGCGCGGCGGAAATCCTCGCGCGTCGGCCACAGCCGGGTCAGGCGGGCAACCGTCACGCCGGCCGAGCCGCTGCGTTCCAGGTTCGCGATGATCTCGGAAAAGCCGAACAGGCCGATGGCGATGACGGTGAACTCGATTCCGTCGAACAGCTCCAGCGATCCGAAGGTCAGGCGCTCGGCCCCGGTGGCCTGATCGGTGCCGACCATGCCGAACAGCAGGCCGATCAGGATCATGCCGATGGCCTTCAGCACCGGGCCGCTGGCCAGGATCGTCGCGGCCAGCAGGCCGAAAATCATCAGCGAGACATATTCGGCCGGCCCGAAATTCAGCGCAAAGCCCGCCAGCATTGGACCGGCGATGGCGATGCCGAAGGTCGCGACCGTGCCGGCAAAGAACGATCCCAGCGCCGCGACGGCCAGCGCCGAACCCGCCCGGCCCTGCCGCGCCATCTGGTAGCCGTCCAGCGTCGTGACCACGGCCGAGGCCTCTCCCGGCAGGTTCACCAGGATGGCCGTGGTCGAGCCGCCGTATTGCGCGCCGTAATAGATGCCCGCCAGCATGATGATCCCGGCAAGGGGCGGCAGGAAGAAGGTGATCGGCAACAGGACCGCGATGGTCGCGGTCGGGCCGATCCCCGGCAGCACCCCGATCAGCGTGCCAAGAAGCGCGCCGATCAGGCAGAACCCGAGGTTTGCGGGGCTCATCGCCTCGGAAAACCCCAGCAACAGAAGATCAAAGATTTCCATGATGTTTTCCTCGGCTCAGAACGGCCAGATCGTCATCTGGACGCCAAGGCCGTAGATGAAGACCAATGCGCCAAACAGGGTCAGGCCGCCTGCCAGCAGCAATGTCGTGCGCCACCGCCCGCCGGGATCGGCCAGCGATCCGGCGATGATCAGCCACAGCGACGCGACGACGAAACCGGCATGTTCGGCAAGATAGGCAAAGCCGACGATCGACAGCACGATCACCGCCAGCGGCCGCAGCTTCATCGCCTCCAAGGGCTCGCCCTGGCGATGCAGGGCCGAAAAACCGATGACAGCGCCCAGGACGATCAGTCCCCCGCAGACAACGCGGGGCAGAAAGCCCGGCCCCATCTGCGCCAGCGTTCCCTGATCCAGCGGCCGCGAAAGCCACAGGCCGAGCACGCCGAATCCGATGAATAGCGCCGCCGTCAGAAGATCGGGCATGTCCCCCCTTTTCGTCGCGCCCGGCCCGGTCATCACTGTCCCTCTTTGATCAGCGCGAAGATATCGCGGTAGCGGTCCAGCCGTGCAGGCATGGCTTCCTTCCACTCGGCACCCGACTGGAACGCCAGGGGCAGGGATTGCTGCTTGGCCTGGGCCTGGAATTCGGGGTTGGCCAGGGCCGCGTCGACGGCCTCGGCCAGGCGGGCGCGGATTTCCTCGGGCACTTCGCAGCGCGCGGCAAGGCCACGTTCGGAGGACATGATGACGTCGAAGCCCTGTTCCTTGGCGGTCGGCAGATCCTCGGCCAGGACCGAGCGTTCCTCGGCGAACTGCGCCAGCGCGCGCATCGCGCCCTTGTCGGCGGTGGCGTATTCGCCGACATTCAGTCCGATGGCTGTCAACGGCGGAGCAAAAGTCGGCCGGGGCGGCGGCGTAAAGTCCGGCCAGTTGGGGGGTGCGCCATGGCGCGCGCGCTGGCCACATAGCTGGCGCGAGCCATGGCGCACTGGCCCCTTAGGGCCAATCGTGGGTAGATATTTTATGGTGATCAGCGCTGTTTACGGGCTGTGCTGTTGGCGAGGCGATAGCTTTCGCCGTTCATCTCGATGATGTTGACGTGGTGGGTCAGTCGGTCGAGCAGCGCGCCGGTGAGACGCTCGGAACCGAAGGTTTCCGTCCATTC
>NZ_AZVA01000058.1:0-6609 GCF_000513975.1 Paracoccus sp. J55 | reverse complement strand
ACCCTTCGGTTCCGAGCGTCTCACCGGCGCGCTGCTCGACCGACTGACCCACCACGTCAACATCATCGAGATGAACGGCGAAAGCTATCGCCTCGCCAACAGCACAGCCCGTAAACAGCGCTGATCACCATAAAATATCTACCCACGATTGGCCCTAAGGGGCCAGTGCGCCATGGCTCGCGCCAGCTATGTGGCCAGCGCGCGCGCCATGGCGCACCCCCCAACTGGCCGGACTTTACGCCGCCGCCCCGGCCGACTTTTGCTCCGCCGTTGACAGCTGCGGGTTACACCGAAGGAAGCTTCTTTACGCAAGATATTGAGACCAAAGCGGGAGTTGAAATAGATCTCCTTGACTTGCGCAGGGCTTCTGCACCGGCAGGCCCATAAGTTCGGTCGATGAGGCTCCCTCGGGCTTTCGAAATAGTCCTGAAGGCCGAACGGGGTGGCCCAAATCCTCAAAGCGGGCTGCAGGCGCCTGCCGGTTCACAAACCGCGCGCCTCCGCATCCGGCGGCCAGAAAGCGGTTTGAACGAATCGCGCTTTATGTTAATTGATTGATCAGTCAAGTTGTGGTGGTTTGACGTGTTACCGACTGCCGGACCTCCGGGTCCGGCTTCTCTCAGACCACCACCGCGCGCGCTGTTTCCCGCCATCAGCTCAGAAAGCGGCGGAACTGCCGCAGCGCCAGCCAGAACAGCGCGCAGCCGATCACCGCCAGCGCCAGAAGCTGCGGCCAGACCACGCCCAGCCCCGCGCCCCGGAACAGCACGCCCTGCGACAGGATGACGAAATGCGTATTGGGCGCCAGCGCCATCAGCGCCTGGATGATGTCGGGCATACTTTCGCGCGGGGTCATGCCGCCGGACAGCACCTGAAGCGGGAACAGCACCAGCATCAGAAGCAAGCCGAATTGCGGCATCGATCCGGCCACCGTGGCCAGGAAGATGCCCATCGAGGTGGTGGCGAACAGCATCAGCGCCGCCGCGGCGATGAACAGCGGCACCGAGCCCGCGACCGGCACCTGCAGCGCCATCTGGACCACCACGGTGATCGCGAAGCTGGAGGCCAGCAGCACGACAAGGCCCATGGACCAGACCTTGGACAGCATGATCTCGGCCGCGGTCACCGGCATGACCAGCAGGTGCTCGACGGTGCCGTGTTCCTTTTCGCGGACCAGGGCGGCGCCGGTCAGGATGATCGACAGCATGGTCACGGCGTCGATGACGCTGTTGATCGCGCCGAACCAGCCTGCGTCCAGCGCCGGGTTGTAGCGCGCCCGCAGCGCCAGTTCGACCGGCAGGACGGTTTCCTCGCGATGGCCGGCCGTGAATTCCTGGACCTCGGCCGCGACGATCTGCTGGACATAGCCGCTGCCGGTGAAAGCCTGGCTCATCCGGGTGGCGTCGACGTTCAGCTGGATCGCGGGATGGCGGCCGGCCAGCAGGTCGCGCTGGAAATCGGGCGGGATGTCCAGCGCGAAGGTGTCCAGCCCCTCGTCCATGCGGCGGTCCATCTCGGTCGTGGTGATCAGCCGCGGCGTGCCGAAATAGGGCGGGGTGAAGGCGCCCACGATGCGCTCGGAGAGGGCCGAGCGGTCCTCGTCCACCACGGCGATGGCGGCGTTGGACAGGCTTTCCGGCATCGCCTTCGATTCGGTATAGATCGACAGCGAGAAGGCATAGACGATCAGCAGCAGCATGGCCGGGTCGCGCCACAGCCCGCGCAGTTCCTTGATGCCCAGGTTCCAGACGTTGCGCAGCCTCATTTCGCCTGTTTCCTCAGCAGCAGGGCGCTGAGCCCCAGGATCAGCGGCCCCGCCGCCGCCAGCGCCGCGAAGGCCATGCCCAGATCGGCAAAGCCCAGCCCCTTGGAGAAGGCCCCGCGCGAGGCGATGATGAAATGCGTCGTCGGATAGACCTCGCCGATGGCGCGGCCGACGCCCTGCAGCGAGGAAACCGGGTCCAGCAGCCCGGAATATTGCGCGCCGGGGATCATGGTCAGCAGCACGGTCGCGAACAGCGCCGCCGCCTGGCTGCGCATGAAGGACGAAATCAGCAGTCCCATGGCCGTGGTGGCGGTGACATAGAGCGCCGCCGCCAGCGCCAGCGCCGCCAGGCTGCCGGTCAGCGGCACCCGGAAGGCGAAGACCGCGAAAGCCGTCATCAGCGCGAAATTCAGCATTGCCAGCGCCACATAGGGCAGTTGCTTGCCGATCAGGAATTCCAGCCGCGTGACGGGCGTGACGTAGAAATTGATGATCGAGCCCAGCTCCTTTTCCCGCACCACGCTCAGCGTGGTCAGCACCGCCGGGATCAGCAGCAGAAGCAGCGGGATCACCGCCGGCACCATGGCGACCAGGCTTTTCACGTCCGGGTTGTAGCGGAATCGCGTCACCAGCTCGAAGCTGCCCTGCACGGCGGCATCGCCATGCGCCTCGCGGGTCTTGCGCATGATCCAGTCGGCATGCATGCCCTGGACATAGCCGCGCACCGTCTCGGCCCGGGTCGGGTTGGCGCCGTCGATCCAGGCGCCGACCTGCACCGCGCCGCCGCGCGCCACGTCGCGGGCGAAGCCGGGCGGGATCTCGATGGCCAGCGCCAGGGTGCCGCTGCGCATGCGGGCGTCCATGTCGTCATAGCCTGCCAGCGGCTCGGTTTCGGTGAAATAGCGCGAGCCGGCGATGTCCAGCACATAGTCGCGCGAGGTCGCGGTCTGGTCGCGGTCGAGCACGGCGAAGCTCAGGTCCTCGACATCCATGTTGATGCCGTAGCCGATGACGAACATCAGGATCAGGCTGCCCAGCAGCGCCAGCGTCAGCCGGATCGGGTCGCGCCGCAGTTGCAGCGATTCCAGCCGGGAATAGCTGAACATGCGCGCCGGGCTGAACCAGCCGCCGGTCCGGGCGGACGTTTCGGCCGTATCGACCAGCGGGGCGGGGGCGGGCTCGTCGCCGATCGCCTCTTGCAGATAGGCGACGAAGGCGTCGTCCAGCGTCGCCGCGGCCTTGGATTGCCTGATCGCCTCGGCCGTGTCGCTGACCAGCACCCGGCCGGCATGCATCAGCGAGATGCGGTCGCAAAGCTCGGCCTCGTTCATGAAATGGGTCGAGACGAAGATCGTCACCCCGTCCTGGCGCGACAGCTCGCCCAGCATGCGCCAGAAGGCGTCGCGCGCCACCGGGTCGACGCCCGAGGTCGGCTCGTCCAGGATCAGGATCTCGGGGCCGTGGATCATCGCCACGGCCAGCGACAGGCGCTGGCGGATGCCGAGCGGCAGGGCGTCGGGCAGGTCATCCGCCACCGCCTCAAGCCCGAAACGCTCGATCATCCGCCGGACGCGGTCCGCGACCTGTCCGGCCTCCATGCCGAACAGCCGCGCATGCAGGTCGAGATTCTGCCGCACCGTCAGCTCGGAATAAAGCGAAAACGACTGGCTCATGAAGCCGACCCGGCGGCGCACCGCCATGTCGGACGGATCGACCCGGGTCCCGAACAGCTGCGCCGTGCCCTCGCTGGGTTCGAGCAGGCCGGTCAGCATCTTCATCGTCGTGGTCTTGCCGCAGCCGTTCGAGCCGAGAAAGCCGAAGATCTCGCCCTTGCCGATGCGGAAGCTGACATCGTCGACGGCGGTGAAATCGCCGAAGCGCATGGTCAGGTGCCGCGCCTCGATGGCGGTCTCGCCGTCATCGGCCCGGCGCGGCGGGATCGAGACCGGCTCATGCCCGCGCCTTTCGCTGTCGGGCAGAAGCGCGATGAAGGCGCGGTCCAGATCCTCGGCCCCGGTGCGTTCCAGCAGCTCGGCCGGGCTGCCGGTGGCCAGCACCCGGCCGGCATCCATCGCCACCAGCCAGTCGAAGCCGGCGGCCTCCTCCATATAGGCGGTGGCCACGATCACGCTCATGCCCGGGCGGTCGCGGCGGATGCGGGCGATTAGCTCCCAGAACTGGCGGCGGGACAGCGGGTCGACGCCGGTGGTCGGCTCGTCCAGGATCAGCAGGTCCGGGTCGTGGATCAGCGCGCAGCACAGGCCCAGCTTCTGCTTCATGCCGCCGGAAAGCTTGGCGGCGGGGCGGTCGCGAAACGGCGACATGCCGGTCGCCGCCAGCAACGCGTCGATGCGGCGGGCGCGCTCGGCCGGGCCGTGGCCGAAAAGCCGGCCGAAGAAATCCAGGTTCTCGGCCACCGACAGCGTGGGATAGAGGTTCCGGCCCAGCCCCTGCGGCATATAGGCGATGCGCGGGCAGATGCGGGCGCGATGGCGGGCGTCGCCCATGTCGCCGCCCAGCACCCGGATCTTGCCCTGCTGGATCACCCGCGCCCCGGCGACCAGCGACAGCAGGCTGGACTTGCCGACCCCGTCCGGGCCGATCAGCCCGACCATGCGGCCGGCGGGAACGGCCAGCGTCACTCCGTCCAGCGCCACCGCCTTGCGATAGCGCAGCGAGACGCCGGCGATCTCGGCCACCGGCGGGTCGTCGGGAGGGTCGGGCAGGGCGGTCATTCTACCAGGTTGGACAAGGCGTCGGGCCAGGCGACCTCGGCGTCGATGCGCACATAGGCGGTGCCGGGCAGGCCGGTCTTGACGTAGTTGCTGTATTTGCGCAGCAGTTCGGGATCGATCTGGGCGCGGACGCGGAACATCAGCTTTTCGCGCTCCTCGGCGGTCTCGACGGTCTTGGGCGTGAACTGCGCCACATCCGCGACGTAAGAGATGCGCGCCGGAATCACGTATTGCGGGGCGGCGTCCATGACCAGCCGCGCCTCGGCCCCGACCTCGACCCGGCCGGCCTGCGAGGTGGGCAGGAAGAAGGTCATGTAAACGTCCTCCAGATCGACCAGGTTCAGGATGCGCCCGCCGGCCGCGACGATCTCGCCCTCTTGCGCGATGCGGTATTGCACCCGGCCGTCGCGCGGCGATTGCAGCGTGGCGTCGCCGATCTGCACCTCGACGGCCTCGATCGCCGCCTGCGCCGCGTCCACCGCCGCCTCGGCATCGACGACCTGGGCGCGGGCGGTGCCGATCCCGGCCTCGGCGGCGGCAAGGTTCGCCTCGGCCGAGGCCAGCGCCGCCTGCGTCTCGCGCCCCGAGGCCCGCACGTCGTCCAGCACCTGCTGCGAGGCGACGTTGCTGCGCGCCAGGCTTTCGGTGCGCGCCAGTCGCGCCGCCGCCGCATCCGCCGCCGCCCGCGCCTGCTCGACCGCGGCCTCGGCCGCCTTGTGCTGCGCCTCGGCCTGGGTCACCAGGCTCTGCGCGGTCTCGACCCCGATGCGGGCGCGGCGCAGCTGCGCCTCGGCCTGCCGCTTCTGCGCCTCGAGCTGCAGCGTGTCCATCTGCACCAGCAGGTCGCCCTTGCGCACGACCTGGCCCTCGGCGGCCTGGATGCGGGCGATGCGGCCGGCGGACAGGGCCGAGATGTCGATCTCGGTCGCCTCGATCCGGCCATTGCCCGAGGCGATGCCGGCCAGCTGGCCGTCCCGCGACAGGTTCTGCCAGGCCAGCCAGCCGACGATGGCCAGAACGGCGAGGGCCGCGGCCCCGCCCCACCAGGATCTTGCCTTGCCTGCCATGCACGACCTCCGCGATCAGAAACGGCGCCGGATCGGTCCGGCTGCGACGGCGCGAATCGCGTCGCCCTGCCACAATAGCCGCCCTGCGCGCGACGCGCTCTGACCAAAATGCCGCTGCTCCGCTTGCGCCGGAAATCCCCAACCCGTTGCCGATCCTTCATGAACCCTGCAAGGCTGCCGGGGCAGCCCCGCCAAAGGGACAGGTTGCCGGGTTCCATGACGCCGGGTAATTTTTCCGACTTCAGGTCCCTCATGGCCCCTGTGACAACATGCGCGAGCTGATCGTCTTCCCTCCGACGCGCAAGCCGCTCAGGGAGGTCTTTCTGGATCGCTACCAGCGGCAGCAGCATCCGGCCGAGATGCTGAACTGCGCCGCGCACATGATCCTGACCATCGACGCGCCCGAGAAGCCATAGCGACACCATGCCGACGGCGATACACGTGGCCCCAGCGAATTGCGTCATCCTGCTCTCTTCCTGCGCATGACGATTCTGTCCGGTCGGCCTTCATGCTAGCACCCCGGGCCGGTGGCCTGCATGACAGCCCTAGGCCCAAAGACGAAGCCCCGTTCGCAGCCGCGCCCGGCAAGGCCGGTGCCACGGATGGCGGCTCCTGCCGCGCGCAAAAGATGATGTCAGAACAGGTTGCGAGCCGGGCACGGAGGCCGCGCCCGAATCCGGGGATTTTCGTCCCGCCCTCCGCAGGGGCGGGACCGGCATCCCGCCATCCCCCGCGGAACGCCGTCCTTCTTTCTTGTCCAAATATCCTCGGGGGTGAATTGCGGCTTCAGCCGCAAGAGGGGGCGGAAGCCCCCTCCCCCTGTCAGCTCACCCGACGATCGCCGCCTCGGTCGCGGCGCGCAGCGCGTCCTCGCTGACGCCATCGGCCAGCTCGACGATCTTCAGCCCGCCCGGAACCACGTCCAGCACCCCCAGATTGGTGATGATCCGGTTCACCACGCCCTGGCCCGTCAAGGGCAGGGTGCAGGATTTCAGCACCTTCGACTCGCCCGCCTTGTTGGTGTGGTCCATCACCACCACCA
>NZ_AZVA01000057.1:0-7395 GCF_000513975.1 Paracoccus sp. J55 | reverse complement strand
CGCCAAAGTCCAGCGGCGGAACTGACGGTAGACCGAGGACCACTTGCCAAACTCTTCGGGCAGATCGCGCCATGGCGCACCAGTCCTTGCGATCCAGAATATACCATTCAGAACAAGACGATGGTCCGCAGGTTTCCGCCCGTTAGGGTGCCGGACGGCACGAATGAAGCCCTCGAAGAAGGTCCACTCATCGTCGGATATCAGGTTGCGTGCCAAGTTCATCTCCCACGTAGAGATGAGCTTGAATCATAGGACGACTGCCAGAGGAATCCCTTTTGTCAACACGACCTAGTCTCTATATATTAAATATTATAGGTGGGAGAAGCCGTGTTGGTAAGTTGCTTTGCGTCTTTATCGTCGCGTTTCTTCCATGTGCGATTACATATCTCTGCTACACTTTTCGATGGGAAATGGGCGACACTCTTCCCTCCATCGCCATTTCCTCCTTTTCGATCTTTTCTGCCATGCTATTCGCCTCACAAGTTGCAGCGTTTAGTGTATTTAACTATAAGATTTCCGAGATCAAGCCCAAGAATAACCCTGATGATATCGTAAGAAAAACGAGAGAAATGAATTTTAGCGTCAGGTCGGAAGAGCTTAGGGGCGCGTTTCGACGGATTAACGCCGGAATTTCGGTGTTAACATTAATATCTATTTTTATAGTAGCAGCCACCCTTGGTGTGGTTGCGGAACCTCCGCCCGAGATGAGTCGAGTTTTAACTGCGGCCGTATGCCTTTTTGCGACACATTTTTTTATGTCCTTTATCATTACCTGCCATCAAGTCTTTTTGTTTTTTGACACCGCATATGCCGGCGAAAGTGTTTAGCATTGCACTATCACGCGCCGTCGAGCTTGCTGCGGCTATTTTTTTCAGTCAGTTGCCTTGAAGCCAAAATTCCTGACTGTCGGAGAAAAGTGTGCTGCGGTTGAAAAAGGCGATCAGAACCCACAGTATTAACATCCCGATTCCGACAGGTGCAGCTTCCATAACAAACATGGAAAGCGCTAAAAATAGCCACTGCAACACAACGACCAGAATAAAGAAAACGCTACCTTTACCGATAGGATGGCTTTTGGCATTGAGGCCAGCCACTCGGCGTGTTCCGCAGTGCGCACAGATGATCGACCCACTGATCATTCCTGATTGGTTTCGGACGTAACTGAAACGAATTTTATCACAGATGAACACATGAAGTGTTCACTTTGCAAGCGGCGGACTCGGTCACTGTGCGACCAAGCCGCCGCTTGCCTTACCCCTTAACCGTTCACCGTCTAAAATCAGTTGGGCCGATACCAGCGGCCTTGCCCATCCGGGAAAACGTTCCGGCGGTTAAAGAAAAACATAAGCGACCACAAGACCAGCATCCCGATGCCGACCGGCGCGGACTCCATCGCGAACATCGACAGGGCGATGAGCAGCCACAACGTCAAGAACATGCGGATGAAGAACACCCCGCCGCGTCCCAGCGGCTGGCCCTTCGCGGTCATGCCGGCAACGCGGCGCGCGCCGCAATGCGCGCACACCTTCGCGTGGGCTTTCAGGGTGCTTGCACAGAACGGACATTCAATCGTGGCCGCATCAGTCATGGATCTTTCCTCGGGTTTGCGTCGTCACCCCAACAATTCACAGAATACTTCATAGAGCAAGCGAGTTTTCTGCGGCTTGTCGGCTGGATGACCGACCGCGACGCCCTGATCTTGAACGCTTTTGCGAAAGTCCTGCGCCAGCACCGGACACAGGCCGGGCTGTCGCAAGAGGAACTGGCCCATCGCGCCGGACTCAGTATGCGCTATGTCTCCCTGCTCGAGAGCCGGAAGCACCAGCCCAGCCTGGCGACGCTGGACGCCTTGGCCCGGTCTCTTGGCATATCCCTGACCGCGTTCGTCGCGGAGGTGGACGCCCAGGCGCGTGCCGGGACGCCGTGACCCTCACATCTCGAAGTGGTTCGCGTCATCCGCATCGGGCTTCCCCGGCGGATCCTGCGCCAGCACCTGCAACCTCTCCGATTCTTTGCGGGAACGCTCCATGCTGGCCCGGACCGTCGCCAGCTTAGGGATCGTCGTTTTGCGCGTGGCCTTCGCATCCCGAACCTGCTGCGGCGACGAGTCACGCGCCCAGATAGTGCGGCGTATGCCCGGCAGGATGCTGCGCAGGTCGTCATAGAGGCCGCGCAGGCGCTCACCCAGCGCGTTTATGGCGGTCAGGGCGTCCGAGAGGCTTGACCGCAGTGTTTCGGCCTCCGCCTCTTTTCGGGATTGGCGCTGTTCCGACGCCTGAATCCGGATCTGGACTCGGAACGCTTCGGATTCCGCGTCCTCCGTTATCTCGGCGGCACGCTGACGCGCTGCGGCTTCCTCCGCCTCCATTGCGGACTTCGCGGCCTTCCACTCATCAATGCCAAGACGATCAGGGCCGGGGCGCTCTTTCAGGCTCCGGGCAGAAAGTGCCACGCCGTTCTCGCGCTCAAAGAACGCGGCAAATTCGGATTGGAGACTCATCCCGACCGCGCGCGGTGATGTTATCGGCTTACCTTTGGCCGCCTTCACCTGGTCAGGAGAACGCCGAGCAACCTCCTCTTGATGCTTCACGGCAAGGTCTTTGCCGAACTTGGTGAGGCTCACCCAGTCGTCAGATCCCTTTTTGGTCTGCTTCGCGTATCGGGGCGCGGCGAATACGTCCACCACGGTCTCGCCCGCCTCATCCCGATCCAAACGGGCCGCGAATACCGCATTGCCGCCATGAGTTTCATTGATGAAGTCAATGGCCTGACGCATCATCCTGGCCTTGCGCTGGTCCCGATTCAAGATAGCGAAGGGCGTGGGGCCATCATCATCCAGAACCTCTTTGGGGTATTTTACGATGAAATGCAGCGCCACATTCGCGCCCTCTTTCAATGCGGCTGCATTTTGTTTCGCGCCGTCTATATGAGCGGCGAGGCGGTCACAGAGGTTTAATCCGCCCTTCCTCCCCTCCAGAACGAGGGGCGGCGTTTTATTGATTCTGCGGCGTTGGCTGGATTGATCCAACCTCTTGCCGTGCAGTTCCTGCTGGGTCAGTTTCTTGATATTGAGTGCGTTGCACCTTACTGCTGCTTTCATAATGCGTCCTCCTGGACGCATCAATCTCGAGCTGAAGAAAGTCAGAAGAAGATTTTTGCCAGAAGGCAAAACCCGCTTTTCCTTTTTGTGATCCCTGCGGTCTCACAAAAAGGCGGTCTCTTGCCAGAGGGGCCTCCTGCCGGGGGCTGCCTGCCGCAGGCCGACTTCATCGAGACCGCGCTGCGGAGCCCTCTGGGGCGATTTCATCGAGACCGCGCTGCGGAGCCCTCTGGGGCGATTTCATCGAGACTGCGCCGCAGGGCCAAGGGGATTTCATCCCCTTTGGAAACCCCAGTCCAAAAACGCGCGCCGCTGTTTCTGGACTTCCCGGCCCGCTGGGGCGACTTCATCGAGACGCCTGCCAGCGGGGCCAGGTTGTGACGCGTCACAACCTCAAAGCGCCCTGCGCCGGGTTTTCCGGCGCAGAGGCGGATCTGCTCAACTGCCTGTCGAGTGCGCCGAGCAGATCCAACTGGCGCGGATCCGTCGGCGGCGCGGGGGGCGGCAGTGAGGCCGCGAACGCCCGCACCTCCTCCGACTTCTCGGACGCCACCCGCACATTGACCTCAACCCAACCCGCAGCGCGGTCACGCCGGCGTTGGAGCCGTTTGCGCTCTGTTGGGGTCACACCCCACCCCCTTCCGCAGCATCCGCCAACTTGCGCAGGTCCGCAGCGGTGGCGCGGGACACATACACCCGCACCTCATCACGGGGGCCGCGCGTGTTATACACGCGCGCGCCAATCGCTTTTGCGAGCCGGTCACCTTCGGGGCGTGGTGCCAGAATGCGAATGTCCATCATTTCGGCCCTCCGGTCGATTCCGCATCATCCGCGCCCGGCAGGACGCCGAAATGCCTCGCCCCCGAAATGAGGCCGTCAATCGGGACGCCGTTCTTTTCCCCCATCTCGAATATCTGAACGATTTTCACGACAGACGCGAAATCTGCCTCATCAGCGCGGACGTAAACCAGATCCGCCGCCGTTTCGGCGTCAAGATTACTCTCCTGGGCCTGCTCTTTCAGCAGTTCGGTGCATTCATACCCGCAAGCCTCCAGCCCCCGCTGAAACTTCCGGCGCACCGCGATTCCGATTCCACCCATTTTGCCCCTCCTCGAGTCCGAAGCCCGCTTTCGCCTTATTTCCCGGCGGCGTGCAGGCTGGTCCATCGCCGGAAGGTCCATCCCGGCTATGTGTGCGGGATTGCGCGTTCGCCAGTGCCCTGATGATCAAAGTGATGATATTGCAAGAAAAATAAAAAATTCAGCCTCGGACTGCTGGCATGGTTTTCCCTGCGTGCAAAGAAAAAAGGGCGCCGAAGCGCCCTTTTTTTAAGCTTGCTATTATCTGTCAAAACTGAATGTCAGGCGCAAGATTGTTCAAAAACTTGGCGCGAGACACCTTTGCATTCGCCCCAAGAAGGCGCTGGCTGTGCCATCGCAAAACATTTTCTACCGGGACCACGAAGACGTCAACAACGGGGAATCCGACAATATCAGATAGGATGAATCCTTTGATTCCGCTCATTTTCAACTGAAATCCGTCCTCGTTAAAACGCCGTCCAGAGCCAACCTGATTGCTCGGGTTGAAATAGACGCCTTGTCTGGTGATAGAACGCACCTCCCACATTCCACCATCAGGATCCAGCAAGTCGTAGCCCGCACCTTCGGACGGGGCCAACTGCCAGCCCGGATTTTCCCATTTCAATCTGCGTTCAATGATGAAGGAGACGCGGCGACCGTCTGTCAGATATTCCCGCACATCCTCGGGAGACACCTTGAACGCTCGGGCAAGTTCCATCTCATCCCAAGTCATTGTGAATCGTTTTTCCATCACGGCTGCCATTCGATTGGAAACGTATTCATGTCCCGAAGATTTCTTATCGCGATATAATGGCACTGATAGCCGCCAGAACCACCTCCCTTTGAGCCAAAATCTCTCCTTGGCGCTTGATCAACCTCATCGGAAGTTGCCCAGCCGGATATTCGTGCGATAGTTCCCGGCTCTATGCTTTTTGAGTAACGATCAGGCTGGTCGATAATAACCTGAATATAACACTCAGGACGCCTTGCAGCTGCATAGTCTTCACGAACGAGCAAGTTTAGCGTGTCGCGAAACGGGAAAGCACTTGTTTTAACCTCTATCCGGTCAAGGATATCGGCCTTTCCCTTTGTGTTCGTGAGATCATGCTTGCGCCAATCTCCATAGAACCACTCTGCAACCGCCATCTCACCGAGTAATCCGGCGAGCGTATCGTAGGGTGAGGCAACAGTTCGGTTGACCTTCACCTGATCCACAGTCTGCTTTGCGACTTCAAGCATCTCATGGGTAATCGGAACATCAATGTAAGCCATTGTCCCTCCTGATTCTTGGTTTTCAGGAGGTTGCCAGCCAGCGCGGGGGGAGTCTACAGACGGCGGAGAAGAACAATCCTGTTCGTGTTCGTGCCCTTGGTGCCGTTGTCAACGCCCCAACAGTTTGCGGTCTTGGTAAACGTCTGATCGTTCACCATCACCCCCAACCGTTCAAACGGCAGCCCTTCGGCGGCCTGCCAGACCAGCCGCTCCAGCAGCACCTTGCCGTTGCGAACCTCCCCGACCTCAAACGCGACATACCCGCCGGGACGCAGAATACGCGCTTGCTCACGCAGAACCCGGTTGACCATCAGCAACCACGCCTCCTCCGTGCGGTGAATGTCGATTGCGACATTGGCCGGGTCGATTCCCGCGAACCAGCAGCGCAGCCAGTTGTCAGCGGCATACTGCACGATATCCAGAAACGGTGGGGAAGTGACGGTCAGGTCCACGGTGGCGTCAGCGATTCCGCGCATGTCCCACGCCGGGCCGGTCAGCAGGCAAGAGCGCACCTGACTCGGCACGCCGCCGTCTTTCAGCAGCGTTCTGGTCTTTTTCAGGATGACTTGGGCAACATCTCGCTCCGGCGGCTCAACGCCAAGTTTTTCATTGATTTTCAGTTGAGCCTTGACGGAAACGGCTTGATTCGGCGGCATCGAGCGCCCCGAGAAAAACCCCGGCGAATGCCCTGACAGCCGGTTGATTGCCACCATTCGGATCCAGTCGGCAACGGAATCAACCTCATCGCTGCCGAGCGGGGCGCGGTCAGCAAGCCATAGCCGCAACGCCTCCAGCTTCCGAAGCGTCGCGGGATGGTAGAAGGCCAGCAAGTCCTCACGCTGGATCTGCCCTCGTGACCAGTCCACGGTGTTCAATGCGTCCGCCACGGCCTGAACACTAACAGGACGCAAACGAGGCCGTGCCAAGAGGACAGAGAGTGGATTCACGTCATTCCCGAACGCCTGCCGTCCCATCAGCCCAGCCTGAACCGGCGTTGTGCCTCGTCCCATGAACGGATCAAGCACGACATCGCCGGGCTTCGTCAGCCTTGAAATGAAGAACTCGGGCAGTTGCGCCTTGAAGCAGGCGCGATAGGACACCTCGTGAATCGAATGCGCCTGCCGCTGCCCGGCGGTCCAGAACTCATTGACGAAGTAGTGGATTCCGTCCTTCTCGTCGGACACGGTTTTCTTGCCGAAGTCGTCGAACGCAACCAGATCATCAATGAAAGATTCCGCCGTGTCTGCCCGGCGGGACACCTCAAAGAGGGAAAGCTGGTTCATCATGGTTCTCCGACTGTCTGCCTCCGTCATAGCGCATTGCGCGACACGGCATAACCCCATGGCTTTCGCGGGCCAAGCCGATAGCAGCTTTCTGCAGTTTACGGCTGGCCCTGCACTCTGCTACAAGGTGTCACCATGTTCCCGGTCAGCGGGCCGATGGCAGGCGGGCAAGATGCTGATTTTAATAGCGTTTTCAGGGATTTAGCTGGGGATCCTACCGCCCCAGCCAATTCATCTAAGTCAATAAGAAGATGATATTTTCTGCCCTCAGGGACAGGATCCTTCCGAACCTTTTCGATGGAATAGCCTAGATCAGCTCGTGACCTGACTCGTCATGGCGGTTGGGCGACGGACGGGGTTATGCCCCAAGAGATGCCCCAGGGGCTTGGGATGGCAATGTTACCCGAGACAGTCAGTGCCTCGGGCAAAGGCCGCATCAGGGTTAGGACGGGGCCGAGCGTAGGGTACCTCCGACGTATTTCCCTCCCCTGTTCAGGATGTAGCCGCCCGAGGAATGAAGCACCCAAACGCCGCCACCGACAGCTTCGGCTCCTGTCTTAAGCGCCACTAGGTCGTGTTGACAAAAGGGATTCCTCTGGCAGTCGTCCTATGATTCAAGCTCATCTCTACGTGGGAGATGAACTTGGCACGCAACCTGATA
>NZ_AZVA01000056.1:0-8242 GCF_000513975.1 Paracoccus sp. J55 | reverse complement strand
CCCTTCGATGAATGAACGGAAACCTTCGGTTCCGAGCGTCTCACCGGCGCGCTGCTCGACCGACTGACCCACCACGTCAACATCATCGAGATGAACGGCGAAAGCTATCGCCTCGCCAACAGCACAGCCCGTAAACAGCGCTGATCACCATAAAATATCTACCCACGATTGGCCCTAAGGGGCCAGTGCGCCATGGCTCGCGCCAGCTATGTGGCCAGCGCGCGCGCCATGGCGCACCCCCCAACTGGCCGGACTTTACGCCGCCGCCCCGGCCGACTTTTGCTCCGCCGTTGACACCTGGTGAGAGCCGTGCGCACAGGCAGGCATGCATGCACCAGAAGCACGTGGCCCAGCATTCGAGTAAGTCGGCAGGAAGTTGGTCGTGGACGCTGTCGAGCTTCAAGCTTCGTATCGCGGGCTTTGACCCGCCGAAGACTTTGAAGATCAGCCGTCCGAGAACGTAGGGCCAACTGTTGGCATCGCCCTCCACGGGCAGAACCTGCAAGCTTGTCCGATCTTTCGGCTTTTCGCCTGCCTTGTCTGTGCCTCTCCAGGAGGCGGCACAGATGATCATCAGTAGGGCGCGAAGCCGCAGAAAATCGCGGGACGAAAGGCTGCCACTCTCCTGCTTGAGCTCGATGCGCTTGGCGAAGTCCGCGGCCGCCTTCACAAGCTGATCCTTCGTCGCCTTCGCCCGACGAGCGTTGCGACGCTGCTCTTCCTCGCCTCCGTCCGGAACTGGCCGCGAAGTCGGTTTGGCCGCGAACTCCTCCCCTGCCGCCATCGCGGCTTCGGCGTTCTGGGTCTCGTCCCCGAGATCGAAGGCAGCCTTCAGGGCATCTTCGTCGTTTTCATCGACCGGCGTTACGAGCGAGTTCAACCCGACGATCCGGTTCAGGAAGCCGCGGACGATAGATACGTCACTGCCGCCGAGGCTGTTGTGTTGAACATGCCCCGATTGGTGTGGCCGACGACCAGCGATGAAGTCGTCGTAGCTCAGTTGGCGATGCTTCTGGCCGCCTTCATCCGTTTCCTTTCGAGCCTTCGGGATGGAGACGCCTTCGCCGTGCCCGTCGGCATCGCGATCTTCGATCTTCTCGAGCAAGTCCTGCACTTCGAGCAAAGCGAGGGTGGCTTCTGTTTCGCCGTCGAGCTGAGCGAGCGCATTCTCCGTTTGTCGTGAGTGTGTTTCTCGAATTGCGATCTGCAGGGCATCGATGTGCGTGATGATCCCTGGCGTGAATTCCTGCGGCCCGATCAGTCGTGCGAAGGCCGGAAGGTCATCGGTTGCCTCAATCTGGAAGCGGATTCTCCGATGATCAGCACCTTCGAGTCGTGTCGGGTTGCTGACCAGCGGCGCGACGGAAGCAGCCAGCAATTCGACTTCATATGCCTCGGGTGCGCCGATTTGCGCAGCTGGTCGCCAGCTCAGCGTGTCGCCGTGAACCGCGAAAATGCCCGGGTGACTCTGCGAGAGGGCGTCGAACGGGATGTCGTCTTCGACGTGCAGCGGCGGCAGCTTCTCAGCCTCAATTCGCCTCTCGGGCGTGAGCACCTTCTCTAGCCCCAATTCCGAAACAGCCCGACCTGGCGGCAGCTGCCGGTATAGGCTTGCCTCGCTGTTGGAGCCTGATGTGTTCCCAGTGCCAAGAGCTGCAACCGTGCAGTTCGCGCTGCCGATCAAGAGGTGGTCCGCCGTATCGGTTTGCGCGATCAGAGCTTTGGCATGGATGAAGCGACTGCCCCCAAAGCCGTCCCGGCGATAGAGCGTGATGCCGGAAATGCTCCCTGTCGCATCCCGCGGGAACAACCCGGTGTCTGTGTCGATGAGCGCAGCGATTGCCCGTGGGCGAAGCCGCTCAGCAAGAGCCGACAAGGCTCCGAGCCGCTCATCCCAATAGGGGCTGATCACGATCAGGCGTTTCACTTCGCCGTCGATCTCGCGGGCGAAGCGGGCGCCTATGCCCTCGGGCGAGTTTGAAAGTAGGAGCGCTGCCCGTGTTCCATCGCCAAGCTCGACAGGTCCCTCGGCAGGTGCTGCAGAACGCAACCAGGCAGCGCGGGCGAGCATCCACTCGAACTGCGTCGGAAGCATCGGGTCAGCCGGATCGATAAGGCTGGAGAGGTAGCGATAGGCTTGGGCGATCAGACGCTGCGCGCCGTCATCTTCAACTCCAGAGGTGAGAAGCGTGACGAGTTCCAGATTTCCAGCGAGGCCTGCTGCCGTCAGGTTGGCAGACCCGATAAACAGGCGACCACCCTGACGTCCGATCTGCAAGAACAGCTTTGGGTGAAAGAGGCCCGCAACTTGCGCTCCAGAGGCCGTGTAGAGTCTTCCCGCTTGCCTTGGCAGCGGCGAGGCTCCGCCAAGTGCATGAGTCAGCATGCGTGCGTCAGCGAGGACCATGTTGTTGCGGCAACCGGCCCCCCGGATGCGTGGCAGTACGATGTTCTCGTAGGCATCGAAGTCGATACCGAAGGTCGTGGCGATGCTGCTGTGATAACCCTTGTCGGCGAAGCGTTCGTACAGCCTCATGAATAGATGGCCTCTCGCCCCGCCTCGGTGAGGCCGGTGTTGCCCAGCAGTCCAATATCCTTGAGGAAGGTAATGGCGGGGCCCAGTCGCGGATTGGTGAAGACCGGACCGTCCTTCTCCCGGAGCCGCAGCTTGCCGTCATCGGACTCGATCAGGAACGTATAGTCTCCTTGGTGGCGCAGCTTTCGCAAGGCAACCCACAGATGCCGACGGATCACCCGCTCTTCCAGGACGCGCTCGATCGTCTGCCCAAATGGGGCCTCGCGATGCCGATCGAGGAATCGCGTTTCACTTAGCAGCGACCGGAAGGCGTCTGGATTGAAGCCGCCGAGTGGTTCCGTCAGGTCCGCCCCCACCAGGTCAATCCGCCGATGCAGTATGGCAAGCAGGCGAACGGCCTTTGCTGCCGTTTCCGGCGTACATATCCGCGCGTCGTCACGGCCGGCCCGAATGATCTCATTGGTTAGTGAAACCTCGGAGTCGGGATCGCTTGCATCGAAGGCGTTCGAAGCAGGCTCCAACCCCTCAAGCAGGGCCGACCAAGTTTCCGGCACAGGTGAAATTTCTGATAGAATGTGTTGCGCACAGCGCCCGATCAGTCGCTCCATTCCCAGACCAGAGGGATAATCACCCAACGTATCGAGCGTGAACTTCAACAGCGCCTCATGCGCGATGTGGCACAGATCATTTGCGTGATAGACCCACCATCGCGACCGCTGCACTTCGAGCGATGGATCGTCGAGGCTCAGGATGTTTCCTTGCTGATCGTGACCCGCATAGAGCACCCATCGAACTTCATCGGCTCGGGGCTCCCGCTCCAGGAAGTCCGCCACCTTGAGGATCAGTAGGATGCTCAGCTTGCGCGCCAGCGCCCCGCTCGACGGAGCGCTGGCGCGTGACAGCAGGATTGCTTCGTAGAATTTCTGCTCCGTGCCCCCGCGGGCAATCCGTGAAGGCAGCAAGGGAGCGAGTTCATCGAGCTCGTCGTGAGTGACCGATCCAAGCTTGATCAGCCTGAAATAGAGCTCAGCCCGTGAACCGAGCGATTGCTCGAAGGCCTGAGCAAGTCCCTCGCCAAGGTCCTTGCTGGGCAGCGGAATTTCATGGTCGTCGGAGCGGTCGAAGATGCCGATGTCAAAGAGCTGACTGCGATAGGCTGCGCCGAAGGCGCCCCAGGCCTGTTTCAGGTAGTAGGCCTCGCTGCCAGGCTCGGCAGCCTCCTTGAAATCGATGGTGTCGCCGGGTGCCTCTTCGAGCGCTCTCGTGGCCCAGTCCGTTCCGGCGACGCCGGGCTCACCTCCATGGTGCGCTGCTACGAGCGCATAAAGCGCTTCAGCACGCCTGACGTGCCGCTTCCAGTTGTTCGGGTCGGTATCACCGATCTCCTTGGCATAACGCTGCGCCAGCCAAGCATAGAGCCCATAGTAGCGCATCCGCAGCGTCACGTTCGATATGCCGGGCAAAAGCGACTGGTAGAGATTTACGCTGCTATTTTGCATCCCGAGCGGGTCGAGACCGTTCTTCTTGCGGTACTCGGTCCACTCGGGAAAGGCGATGAGATCCTGATTTTCGGCCGGCTCGTTCAACGTTCTTAATTCCTGTTCCGAAATTTGCTCGTTCCCGATGCTTTTTCCCGCCTGCCTTCTCCGCACGACCGGATTCGGCAGCTCTCTGAATCACAGGGGCTCTGTTCCCCGGCTGAGTATGCTCAAGTAGTCGCTGTAGACATACATCCGGCCACGCTGCTTGCCCGTCACCTCCCGCACGATGCCGAGATCCTCCAGATGCTGGATCGACTTCGCAATTGTCGGGGGCGAGATGCTCAGCCGCTGCGCCGCCGCGGGAATGCCGATGATCGGCTTCTGCTGAAGCAGCTGGTGGACCCGGAGCGCGGATGCGGCCGGGCGTCCGAGATCCTCGATCCGGTGCCGATCGGCTTCGAACAGCGCGAGGATCTCGCGCGCCGCCTCGGACGCCTGCAGAGATGTCTCGGCGATGCCGTCGAGGAAGAACTCCAGCCATGTCTCCCAGTCGCCATTCTCGCGGACCTGTTGCAGCAGGTCGTAATACTGGCGGCGATGTGTCTTGAAGTAGAGGCTGAGATAGAGGATCGGCTCCTTCAGGATCCCCTGCGTGCAGAGCAGGAAGGTGATCAGTAGGCGGCCGAGGCGTCCGTTTCCGTCGAGGAACGGATGGATGGTCTCGAACTGCACATGGACGAGCCCGGCCTTGATGAGGGTCGGCATCTCCGGCGTGTCGGTATGGATGAACGCCTCCAGGTCCGACATGAGGTCGAGGACGTTCTCGGGGGGCGGCGGGACGAAGAGCGCATTGCCCGGCCGCGTTCCGCCGATCCAGTTCTGCGAACGTCGGAACTCTCCCGGCTGCTTCGTGCTCCCGCGTCCCTTTTCGAGAAGGATGGCGTGGATTTCCCGGATCAGGCGCAGGGAAAGCGGAAAGCCCTCGCGGATCCGGTCGAGGCCATGGTTCATGGCGGCGACGTAGTTGGAAACCTCCTGCACGTCGTCGAGGGGGACGCCCGGCGCTTCCTCGCTCTCGAACAGCAGGAGATCGGAGAGCGACGACTGCGTGCCCTCGATCTGCGAGGACAGCAGCGCCTCTTTGCGGACGTACATGTAGAGGAAGAGCGGGGTGTCGGGCAGGATGGAGGTCACGCCATCGAGCCGGCCGATCGCGCGGTTCGCGCGCTCGAGCTGACGGTAGAGCCGATCCATCCTCACCGGCGGGGCCGGCGGCAAGGGTGGCGGCACGAACGCCTCTGCGCGTTCGCCTGCGGTCGAGATGGCCACGCGCTGACCCAACCGTGATGGCTCCGGTGATAACGCCATGGTTGAAAAAGGATCCTTTCCTTGGCAGGCTACCTGAGAAAGGATATCGCATATTCCTTTCTTTGTCGTGGTTCTAACGGAAGGTTCCTTTTCTTGTCGAGTGCTCATTCCCTCTGTCCGCGCCAGATCCGGTCCGGGCGCACCCTCTGAACCGGTGGCGCGATGGGACATCAGCGCCTCGGAAAACTCCCCACCCACCGATACCTGCCGGACATCGTCAGGTATCTGGTGACCGGCGGCACGCCCACCGCGCACTTGGTGGAACAGATCACCGAAGTGGGGCGGGATGCACTGAAGCGTGCCCTGAAGGATCCTGTGTTCGTGGAAGCGTTGTGGCTGCTCATCAGGTTGCCGCAGGCGGCCGCGTCGAGGGACTTCGGGGCGGCTCTCGCCGAGATCGGCATGGGCGCACAGCGGCCGACGTCAGTCGCGGAACTGATGGTTGCCTTCGACAATGCGCTGGAGCGCGTGCAGCGGCGCGAACATAGGGATGCCACGGACCTTGGCGAGATCGCCCGTCAGGCAGCACTCACCGCGCTCGGCGATGCTGTGCGAGCCGGGATGCCAATGTGGTCTCCCACGGCGGACGATGTGCAGGCTTCGGTGGCTGCACTGAGGTCACCCGAGAAGTTCGGTGCTCTGGCCCACCACTTCCACGCAAATACCGTGGAGCGCGTCATCCACTACTATGTCGATCGAAACCTGCATGAACTCGTCGGCGCCGACCGCGTTGTGTCCTCGGTCCACGATCTCGCCACATACGATTCAGCGATACGCCGCCATTGCATGGAAGCCGCGCTGATCATGCGCGCCTTCGCCAGGGACTGGCTCGGCAAGAACCAGTATCGGGACGGCAAGGACATATCAAAGAACGACGCTCGAAAATTCTCGGCCTATGCCGTCGAAAAGATCAGTATCGAGCTCAAGAACAGGAAGGGGCCAAAGTGAAACGGTGCCTGATTGAATGCGGCGTGCGGCAGGCATCCGAAGATGGCGCTCTCGCGATGAACGTGAGCGACCCCGGCAAGAACGTCAATCTGAGGATCGACTCCATCAGCCGCTCGATGGTCGGGAACATCCCCGACCTTCTGATCGATCTTCTGGAGATCGCGGCATACGTCTACTGCGTCGATCAGCGCATCAAGCGCGGGACTGAGATGCTCATGGATTACGGGAAGGATTGGCGCCGCAGTCTGACCTTCTCGATCCCTGTGCGCCATCCCGAGATCTGGAATGGGGAAGAGGTGCAGGAACTGCTGGTCGAAACCCTCGGCTTCCTCTCCGACGACAGCTATGCATTCCGGTTCCGCAAGGCCGAAGCGCCGGTTCAGCCGCGCGATCCCTACTTCCACGAACTCCTTGATGCTTTCCAGGAGAACGACGAGGTGGCGCTGTTCTCGGGCGGCGTCGATTCCTTCGCCGGCGCGATCAACGACATCGTCACGCTGGGCAAGTCTGTCACCTTGGTTGGCCACTGGTCGGTGCCGAAAGTCCAGAATGTCCAGGCGACCCTGGTCGACGCGTTGAAGCAGCGCGGCTACGGGCGGCGGCTGTCTTACGTCCCGGTGTGGGTTTCGAACACGGACATCAAGCCGGCCGAGTACACCCAGAGAACCCGATCATTTCTCTTCGCGTGCATCGGGCTGGTCGTGGCGCGGATGTCCGGGAAGGATGGTTTCAGTTTCTACGAGAACGGGGTTGTCAGCATCAACCCGCCGCTGGCGGGGGACGTGGTCGGCGGCCGAGCCACGCGCACCACGCACCCCAAGGTACTCCGTGGTCTCGAGGACTTGTTTTCGACCCTCCTGGACCGCCAGATCGAGATCCGGACCCCGCTCCAGTGGCTCACCAAGAAGGAGGTCACGGAGACGATAGCAGCCGCGGGCATGGCTGACATGATCGGGTCCACGGTGAGTTGTACCCGCACGCACAGTCGGACGAGAAGGCACACGCACTGCGGAGTATGTTCGCAATGCATCGATCGAAGGTTCGCTGTCTTGGCTGCGGGAATGGCTGATCATGATCCCGCCGACCAATACAAGAAGGATCTACTCCTGAGCGATCGAAGCGTTGATGACAGCCTTCGCATGGCGATGCACTACGTGTCCTTCTTCAGGAAAATCGGCTCGATGACAAAGGACCGTTTCCTTGTCGACCTTCCGGAAATTGTTTCGGCGCTTGACCACTTCCCGGATCTGTCAGCCGATGAGGCCAGCGCACATCTGTTCGATCTGTTCCAGCGGCACGCGCGATCCGTGGAAGACGTCATCGCTCGGGCCGCGAGCGAACATGCTGGCCCGCTTTTCCGAGGCGAAGTTCCGGCTGGTTCGCTTCTGGCGACCTGCTTTGCGCGTGGTGACCGTGTCGAGATTGCCCCTCAGTCCGACTATGATCAGGAAGCGAAGGAGTTCCTCGATCGGTTGAAGGCCCCAACACTTGAGTTCGCCGTAGACGAACGAGACAAGAGAGTCTTGTTCCATGGCGGGCATTATCTTGATGGCGCAAATTATCGCATTGTGAAAACCCTGCTCGAAAAATTTAGAACTGCAAAAGACAGCTGAGAACGGCGGTGAGAAATTCGTCCACGGTAGCGGTGGCTTGGTGCTGCTGCGGGCGGCGTAAAAGTCGTCCACCTATTCCCTTTCTGCGGCGGCAGGGAGGGCGTGAGGATTTACAGCGTGGACCTATATCTGAGAGTTCGCCAGGCTTGCGCGGAAGGCATGAGCCAGCGGGAAGCGGCGCGGGTGTTCAACATCTCGCGTGACACGGTTGCGAAGATGATGACCTTCTCGGTGCCACCGGGCTACCGACGGACGGCCGAGGTCAGGCGGCCAAAGCTTGATCCTTTCATCCCGAT
>NZ_AZVA01000006.1:0-213906 GCF_000513975.1 Paracoccus sp. J55 | reverse complement strand
GCGGCGAAGCCGTCGCCCCGGCCATCCGCCTGGTCCTGATCTTGCTCCTGATCCTGATCTTGCTCCTGATCCTGGTCCGGCTGCTCCTGATCCGCCTGGTCCTGGCCGGATTGCGCGCCCGATTGCGGCCCCGATTGCGGCCCCGATTGCGTCCGGGCCCGATCCTCCGGCCCGCCCTCCTGCCGGTCCTCCTGCCGGCCCTCCGGCCGGCGCCTGCTGCCGGAGGTCTCCGTCTCACGCGCCATGTGATGCCTCCATCTGATGCCCCTCCATGCTGTGGGGCCGATGAACCGGCAGGGGGCGCAAATGTTCCCGCCCCGGCCCAGGCCGCCGCGGCGACGGCAGGGGCCGGAAGGCATGGAAAGGAACGGGGACCGCCGGGGCCACCCCCCCCGCAAGCCTCCGCAAGCCGCCGCAAGCCCTTGGAACGCAAGGCCCCCGGAACGCCAGGCCCCCGGCGGCGCCCCGCCCGCATCGCCCGAATGTGAGCGGGAGGGCGCGTCCCGTTCTGCAACACTGCCGGAATATGCAGGTTGCAGAGGGTCGCCAAGCGGCGACGATCGATTAAGATATGTCAACTCGCCTGGAAGATGGAGACCCCGATGGCCAACGCTGAAGGCGGCCCCGCCGTCGATCCCGAGCCGGACCCCGAACTGGACAGGGCCCTGGCCGACCTGCTGGCGCAGACCGAGAAGGAGCCGGTCTCGCCGCGGCTGCGCGAACTGGCCAGGCGGCTCGAGACGGCGCTCGAGGACGCCCGCCACCGCCGCGCCGGCCCCGGCAAGGGCCCTGGCAATGGCCCCGGCAAGGCCCCCGGCGATGGCGGCGGTCCCGGCAAGGGCGGCGGCGCCCGCTAGCCCCGGCCGCTTTCCGCCCGGCCGCGCTTTCGCGCGGAACCATCCCCCCGTCCCGGCATTGACTCGGCGTCGCCACCTCGAGGATCGCGAAGGACCGTCATGTCGGACGACATACTCGGACATATCCCAGCCCTCCGGGCCTATTCGCGCGCCCTGTGCAGGTCGGTCCCCGATGCCGAGGACCTGGTCCAGGAGACCCTGCTGCGCGCCATCGAGAACGCCCATCGCTACCGGCCCGGCACCAACATGCGCGCCTGGCTGTTCACCATCATGCGCAACCGCTTCCTGACCAATTGCCAGAAGGCCGCGCGCGAGCGCACCGGGGCGGCGGATTGCGCCTCGCTGCTGGCGCAGGTCAGGCCCGGGCAGGAATGGCACCTGCAGGCGACCGAGCTGCAGGCGGCGCTGCGCGAGATGCCGCGGCATTACCGCGAGGCGATCATCCTGGTCGGCGCGCTCGGCGAGACCTATCTCGACGCCGCCCGCATCCTCGACTGCGACATCGGCACCATCAAGAGCCGGGTGAACCGGGCGCGTTCGATGCTGCGCCGGGTGCTGGAGCCGGCGCTCTGACCCCGGCCCGGGTCCCGGGCGCCTGCCCCGGGGCCATGGTCATGGCCAGGGCCGGGCGGCTCGCCGGAAGGACGGGCGGGGAACCGGCGCGGGAACATATGCGGGGAAGACGAGCCTGGGACATTTGGGGCCGGGAACATTGGGGGCCTGGAACATTTGCCCGGCCGGGCGGTTTCCCGCCTTCCCGGAGGCAGCCGGCACGCCCTGCGGAAGTTCCCCTCGCGCGCCGCCGGTCCGCGGCCCGGGGGCAGGCGCGCCGCGCCGGGCGGTTCCGCCGGCCGCGCGCGCGCCCCTCGGGGCCGCGGCGGGCGCTGGCCCTGCCGGGGTCGGGGCGCGGCCGCCACGCCGCCGCCCGGCCGCATCCGGAGGACCCGGAGCGGCGGGCCGGCAGGCCGGCGGCGGCCGCGGCCCGATTGAGGCGCCCCGAACGAGGCGGCCAGAACGAGGCCGGCCAGAATGAGGTGGAGCGTTCGAGAGGGCCGATCGAGGCGCGGCCGAGCAGGGCGGGGCGAATGATGCCGGCCGACGGGTCCGGCCGTGCGTTCGGCCTTGCGCGTTCGGCCCTGTGCGTTCGGCCTTGCGCGTTCGGCCTCGTGCGTTCGGCCTCGTGCGTTCGGCCTTGTGGCCCCGCCTTGCCGGAGGGCCGCCGGCGCGCCCCGCCCTCCTGCGCTTGCGGCCTTCCGCTTCCCCCGCCGCCTTTGCCTCCGCGCCGGTGCCGCCGCCCTCCGGCTCGGGCTTGCCGGCCCAAGGGGGCGTCGCGCCGCGGCCGAGCCTGGAGGCCCTCAGCTCCCGCTTCAGGACCGGGCCTGGGCCACTCCCCTCCGGTCCTGGCCGCCCTCCTGCCCGGGATGTTCCCCCGGAGGGGGACGCCTCATGCCGCGGCCATCCTGCGCACCCCGCCTGCGGCGGGCATGCGTTTCCGGGCACCGATGCCTGCCTTGCCGCCCCGCCGGAGGCCGCGCCGGCCGCCGCAGAACCGGGCGGCCGGAGGCCCGCCTCAGGCCGGCTCGACCGCGTCGCGGTTGGCCTCGCTCTCGGCGATCTCGGTCAGCAGTTCGTCGGTCTGCGATTCCTCCTCCAGCGTCTGCTCCAGAAGCGCCGCCGCCTCCTTCAGCCCCAGCTGCCGCGCCCATTGCCGCAGCGTGCCGTAGCGGGCGATCTCGTAATGCTCCACCGCCTGGGCGGCGGCGATCAGCCCGGCATCCAGCGCCGGGGCGCCCTTGAAGGCCGCCAGGACCTCCTCGCCCTCCTCGATGATGCCGTCGATGGCCGGGCAGGTCTTGCCCCGCGCCGGCTTGCCCAGAAGCTCGAACACCTGCTGCAGCCGCTCCACATGCGTCTCGCTCTGCTCGCGGTGCTGCTCGAAGGCCTCGCGCAGCCGCTCGGACTGCGCCCCGCGCGCCATCTTCGGCAGCGCCTTCACGATCTGCCGCTCGGCATAATAGATGTCCTTCAGCGTGTCGTGGAAAAGATCGTCGAGGACCTTGTCGGGCATCGGATGTCTCCTTCCTGAAAAAAAAAACAGCCCCGGAACCCGGAGCCGAGACGCAATCAACAAAACCAAGGCAAAGATGTTCCACGGAACAATCAGAAGAGAAAAAGGTTCAGAAAGCCCGAAGCAGAAAAGCAGGAGCCGAAATGCAAGGCACCCGACCAATGCGGCGGTTCGCCATCGGCTGGCCCCTTGCCGCGACGATGGCGGCGATCGCCTCGGCCGCGATGCTGGGCGCGCTTGCCGCCGCGCGCGGCCTGCCGCCATGGATCGCCATCAACGCAACCAGCCATGTGCTGCACGGCCCCGCCGCCGCGACCGAGCCGGCGCTGGATCTGGCCCATACCGGCCTGGGCGCCGTCATCCATGTCGCCTCGTGTTTCTTCTGGGCAGCGATTGCGGTGCTGCTGGCCCGGCGCGCGCGAAGCGGCGGCATGGGGCTGGCCTGGCTGGCCGGCCTGGGGTCCGCCGCCCTGGCCGGGCTGGTGGATTACGGCCTGATGCCGGCGCGCCTGCGCCCGGGATGGGAGCTGGTGCTGCCGCCCGCGGGCGTCGGGCTGGGCCTGCTCGCGCTGGGGGTCGGCCTGTCGCTGGGCCTGATCGCGGCCGAGGCGATCGGCAGCCGCGCGCCGGAACCCCCGGGCCGCCGGACCCGTTCCCCCCGCGACCCCGGCGCCGCGCCGCCGCCCCTTTCGGCCGTCGAGCGGCTGCGCCGGCCGGCGCCGCATGTGCTCGACCAGCGCCAGCAACGCATGGACCCGGCCGGCGCCGTCACCGAGGACCCGAACCGCCAAGGCGACGGCAACAAGCAGCCCGGCGCCCCCAACCCCGACGAAAGGCCCGACCGATGAGCGATTATCCCAAGCCACCCTTTCCCGAGCAGCAGCAGGACCTGCCCGGCAGCTTCCGGAAGATGGACCCGCGCCCGGACCATGGCGAGGAGAGCTGGAAGGGCGCCGGCCGGCTGGAGGGCAAGGTGGCGCTGATCACCGGCGGAGACAGCGGCATCGGCCGCGCCGTCGCCATCGCCTATGCCCGCGAGGGCGCCGATCTTGCGCTGTCCTGGCTCAACGAGACAGAGGATGCCGCCAGCACCGCCGAACTGGTGGGCGAGGCCGGGCGCGACTGCCTGTCTATCCCCGGCGACATCGCCGATCCCGACCATTGCCGCAAGATCGTCGCCGAGGTGGTCGAACGCTTCGGCCGCATCGACATCCTGGTCAACAATGCCGCGCATCAGGCGCTGTTCGACAGCATCGAGGAGATCCCGGACGAGGAATGGCGCCACACCTTCGCGGTCAATATCGACGCGATCTTCCACCTGACCAAGGCGGCGGTGCCGCATATGCCCGAGGGTGCGGCGATCATCAACACCGCCTCGATCAATGCCGACAAGCCCAATCCCAAGCTCTTGGCCTATGCCACCACCAAGGGCGCGATCCAGAATTTCACCACCGGGCTGGCGCAGATGCTTGCCGGGCGCGGCATAAGGGTGAACGCGGTGGCGCCGGGGCCGGTCTGGACGCCGCTGATCCCGGCCAGCATGTCGCCCGAAGAGGTAGCGAAGTTCGGCGCCAACTATCCGATGCAGCGCCCGGCCCAGCCGGTCGAGCTGGCCTCGGCCTATGTGATGCTGGCCGAACCGATGTCGAGCTATGTCTCGGGCGCCACCATCGCCGTCACCGGCGGAATGCCGATGATCTGAGGCCCAGAACCCGAAGAAGGAGTGCAGTCATGAGCAACCGTCCGCTGGTCTTCGTCTGCGGCCTCGCCGCCGGCTTCGCGCTGAAGGGGCTGTGCGATGCGCTGGCGCGCCCGGCCCCGCGGGGCGCGGCGGGGCGGCGGGACATCCGCCCCGCCGGCCGCCGCCGGATGGAAAACCCGCCGCGCGACTGGGACATCGTCGACGAGCAGAGCGACGAATCCTTTCCCGCAAGCGATCCGCCCGGGAATTACTGAAGGGGCGGCGCGGCGCAAGGTGGGGCGCAAGGTCGGCAGCGCGGCGTCGGGCGGCCTAGGACCCGCAGCAGATCCGAACGGCGTTCTGCCGGCGCGGCCGGTGCCGGGGGCTGTCTGCCCCCGGACCCCCGAGGATATTTTGACAAGAAAGAACATGACCCTGGCCGGCGCGCGGCCGGCAATGGCGCGGGCTTGCGCGGGCAGGCGCCCTACGCATGGATGGCCCCGGCCCGGCCGATAGCCGGGTCGGGGCCATGTTTCCGGTCAGGGCCGGGCAAGCCCGGCGGGTCCTATTCCCCCCTGTTCGTGACGGGATCGTTCTGGCGGGCCTTGCGGTCGCCCGCCTCGCGGTTCTGGCCGCCGGCATTGGGCTCGTCCGAGCCCGGCATCTGCCGCGGGTTCAGCACCGGATCGGCATTGCCCATCTTCAGGTCCTGGGCCCGCTTGCGCACGTTGAACTTGGTGTTTTCCTCTTGCGGATCAAATGTCTTGCCCATGGCAGGATCCTCCTGGTTGCGGCGGCCGGCCCTTGACGGGCCGGCGCGGGGACGCGTCAGCGAGCCCTCACTCGCGATGCTCCGGCATCTCCTTCAGCTCGTCCTTGGTCCAGCGCGTGACGGCATGCACGCTGTTGCTGGCGTCGCGCATGAAATCCAGGTCGCGGGCGGGCACGGCCACCGGCTTCGACCCGATTCCCAGGAAACCGCCGACATCGATCACCACCAGCGTGTCGCCGCCGGTGCCGTGGACATGCGAGACATGGCCGATCCGCTCGTCGCCCGGGCCGTAGACGGTGGCCCCGGTCAGCGCGGCCTCGGTCAACTCGTCCTCGCGCAGGCGAATATGGGTGCTGTGGTCCATTCCGATCCCTCCTCTGCATTCTCGGGTTGGGTGGTTTCAACAGGGCCGATGCCGATCTGTTCCATAACGCTGCCGTGAGGAGGGCGGCTGGAACATTTTCCGCCGCAACCGGTTCACGGCCCGTCAACCCGCATCCGGAGGAGGAAAAGATGAGACATCTGTTCGTCACCACCGCCCTTGCCGCCGCGCTGAGCGTCGCGGCGGCCCAGGCCCAGGACACCCCGACGCCAGAGGCCCCGGCGCCAGAGGCCGACACCCCGCAGGCCGACACCCAACCGGTGCCGATGGGACAGGAGAGCGCCCCCGCCCTGGAGCCCGCACCGATCATCACCCCGCCCGACGGCTATGTCGAAGGCGACGTGGTGCTGACGACCGAGAACCTGGAGGGCGCCACCGTCTACGACGCCAGCGGCGAGGAGATCGGCGAGGTGCATGGGCTGGTCTTTGCCAACGGCACCACCTCGCTGCAAGGCGGCGATGCCGGCACCGCCACCGCCCCCGACGCCACATCCGAGGCCGCCCCCGCGGCCACGACCGAGGCGCCGGCCGAAGCCCCGGCGGACACGACCACCGGCGCGGCCACCGATACGACGACCGATACGACGACCGACACGGCCGCCGGCGCGGCGGACAGCCCGGCCGATTCCGCCAGTCCCGACGGCGCGGCGCCGATGACCGAGTCGGATTCCAGCAATGTCGCCACCGGCACCGATACCGGCGACACCGACCGGATGGAGAACATCGGCTCGGATGCCGGCACCATCACGCCCACCGACGCCACCACGCCCCCGGCGCAGGCCCCGACCGATGCCCAGGCGGATGCCCAGGCCGAAGGCATGGGCGCGGCCGAGATCAGCCATGCCATCATCGATGTCGGCGGCTTCCTGGGCATGGGAGAGCATCGCGTCGCGGTGCCGGTCGGCGATCTGGTGGTCTATCGCAAGGATACCGACCTGCGCATCTATCTGCCCTGGACGCGCGAGCAACTCGAGGCGCTGCCGGAATTCGACGAGGACGGCCCTGTCCCCGCCACCCAGTAACGGCGAAAGCGCGATGCGTCGTCCGCGGCCCTGGCCGGGGACGACCTTTCCGGGGAGGATCGCCCGATGGCCAAGGACCCGGCCGCCCCGCCCCTGCGCGCGGACGGCCTGCAGATCGAGGAGGACCGCGCCTTCCAGCGCCGGTTCTGGCGGGCGCAGCGCCTCGCCTGGCTGGCCTTCGCCGCGGCCTGCCTTGTGGCGCTGCTGGGCCTGACCGGCAGCGGCGGCGCCTTCCAGAAATCCGTCATGCGCTTCGACGGCGCGCGGGTCGAGTTCCCCCGCATCAGCCGCTGGGAAGGGCCCGACGAGCTGAAGGTCCGTTTCGAGCGCCCCGCCCCCTCGCACGGCCTGCGCATCGGGCGGGACTTCCTCGACCGTTTCTCGGTCGAGCGCATCCAGCCCGAGCCGGAGCGGAGCGCGCTGTCCGGCGCCGCGCAGAGCTTCGTCTTTGCGGCCGAGGGGGAGGACCCGCGGACCGTGACGCTGGACATCCGGGCGAAGCATTTCGGCTGGACGCGCCTCGAGGTCGGGATCGGCGCCGAAACCCGGACCGCCCACATCCTGATCCTGCCGTGAGGGCCGCCGATGGACTCCGTGATCCGAGGCATTGCGATCTATCTGGTCCTGCTGGCCATGACCCGGCTGTCCGGGCGCCGCACGCTGGCGCAGACCACGCCCTTCGATTTCGTCCTGCTGCTCATCATCGCCGAGACGACGCAGCAGGCGCTGCTGGGCGACGACTTCTCGATCGTGAATGCGGTGGTGCTGATGATCACGCTGGTGACCGTCGACGTGATCCTGTCCTTCGCCAAGATGCGCTCGGCGCGGCTGGCGCTCTGGCTGGACGGAACGCCCACGGTGCTGATGAGCCGGGGCGAGATCGACCGCGAGGCGCTGACGCGCGCGCGCGTCAGCCCGGCCGATATCCTGGAAGCCGCGCGCGTGCAGCACGGCCTCGCCACGTTGCGGGAGATCGACGCCGCGGTGCTGGAAATCAGCGGGGCGATCAGCATCATCCCGCGAAAGTAGCCCCGGCATGATCCGCGGCGCCGGAACCCCCGTTTCACCCGGGGCGTTGGTCATCGTTGCGGATTTCCACGAAGGACGCGCGCCATGGCCCCCAGGGCGATCTGGAAAGGACTGCTGAAGATCGCCGAGCTGAGCTGCCCGGTGGCGTTACATGCCGCCGCCTCGACCTCGGAGCGCATCGCCTTTCACACGCTGAACCGCGCCACCGGCCACCGGGTGCGGCGGCAGTTCGTGGACGGCACCACCGGAAAGCCGGTCGAGAAGGACGATCAGGTCAAGGGCTACGAGGTCGGCGAGGGCGATTACGTCGTCCTCGATCCCGAGGAGATCGCCGCCGCCGTCCCGGAAAGCGACAAGACGCTGGCCGTGGCCAGCTTCGTCGCCTGCGGCGACATCGACGACGTCTATTTCGACCGGCCCTATTACCTGACCCCGGCCGACCGGCCCGCCGAGGAGGCCTTCGCCCTGATCCGCGAAGGCATGCGCCGCAAGAAGGTGGCGGCGCTGGCGCGGGCGGTGCTGTTCCGGCGCGTGCGCACGGTGCTGATCCGCGCCCATGGCCCCGGCATGATCGCGACGACGCTGAATTTCGACTATGAGGTGCGCTCGGCCGCAGAAGCCTTCCGCGATGTCTCGGCCGTGAAGATCAAGGGCGAGATGCTGGACTTGGCCGAGCATATCATCGCCACCAAGATGGGCGAATTCGACATTGCCGGTTTCGAGGACCGCTACGAGGCGGCGCTGGCCGATCTGGTCCGGGCCAAGCTGGAGGGGCGCCGGATCGCGCCCAGGAAACCGGCGCCGCGCGAAAAGGTCGTGGACCTGATGGCGGCGCTGCGCGAAAGCGCCGGGCGGGGCGCGAAAAAGCCGGCGGCGCGGAAGAAGCCCGCCGCTCGCCAGCGCAAAAGCGGCTAAGCCGGCCCTCCGCGAGGCGGGCGGCCAGGCGCAGAACCGCCCGCGCCGGCCTCAGCGGGGGTTCAGCACCACCTTGGTCCATTCGTCCTGATTGTCGCGGAAGTTCCTGTAGCCCGTGGCGGCGTCCTCCAGCGACAGGCGATGCGAGATCAGGAAGGTGGTGTCGATCTGCCCTTCGAGGATGCGTTGCAGCAGATCCTGCCCGTATTTCTGCACATGCGTCTGGCCGGCGCGGATCTGCAGGCCCTTCTCCATCAGCGCCCCCAGCGGGAACTTGTCGGCAATGCCCCCATAGACGCCCGGCACCGACACCCGGCCGCCCTTGCGCACCGCGAGCAGCGCCATGCGCAGCACATGCGCCCGGTCCACGCCGATGCCCACCTTCTGCTTGGCGGTGTCCAGCAGGTTGTCCGGCGCAAAGCCGTGGCTCTCCATGCCGACGGCGTCGATCACCGCATCCGGGCCGATGCCGCCGGTCATCTCCGGCAGCGCCTCCAGCACATGGCTGTGGCGATAGTCGATCACCCTGGCGCCCAGATCACGCGCCAGCCGCAGCCGGTTGGGATGATGGTCGATCGCGATGACCTGCTCTGCCCCCATCAGCAGCGCCGACTGGACGGTGAACAGGCCCACCGGGCCGCAGCCCCAAACCGCCACGCTGTCGCCCGGCTGGATCTGCGCGTTCTCGGCCGCCATCCAGCCGGTCGGCAGGATATCGGACAGGAACAGCACCTGCTCGTCCGGGACCCCGTCCGGCACCACGATGGGACCGACATCGGAAAACGGCACCCGCACATATTCCGCCTGCCCGCCCGGATAGCCGCCGGTCAGGTGCGAATAGCCGAAAAGCCCGCTCATCGCATGGCCATAGAGCAATTCCGACGCCTCCTGCGCCTCGACCGGGTTGGAATTGTCGCAGGCCGAGAACTGGCCCTGCGCGCAGAAGAAGCAGCTGCCGCAAGAGATGGTGAAGGGCACCACCACCCGCTGGCCCGGCTTCAGCGTCGAGCCGGGCCCGGTCTCGACCACCCGGCCCATGAATTCATGGCCGAGCACGTCGCCCGGCCGCAGGCCCGGGATCACCCCGTCATAGAGATGCAGATCCGAGCCGCAAATCGCCGTCGCGGTCACCTCGATGATCGCGTCGCGCGGATTGACGATCCGGGGATCGGGGACGGTATCCACCCGCACGTCGTGTTTTCCCTGCCAGGTCAAGGCGCGCATCACGAATCCCTCCGATTGTCCGCCGTGGTGATTTCGCCGGTTTCCACCAGCATCTTCAGGCGTTTCAGCGCCTGCCGGCAAAGCCGTCCGGGATCGGTGCCGCCCAGCCGCGCCGCCCAGTGCCCGGGCAGGCCCCAAGGCGGCCGCCAGGCGATATGCGCCTCGACCTCGGTGCCCCGGCCGGCCGGGGCGTCGCGAAGCTGGAGCTTGGCCTCGACGTCGATCCCGGAGCCGTCCACGGACCGCCAGGCCAGGATTTCGCCCGCGCGTTCCTCGACCAGCCGCGTCTCGACCTCGATCTCGCCCGAGGGGGTGGCGAGGATCCACGCCATCCGGTCCTCCGACAGCGGCCGGACCTTCAGCCCGCCGGCGAAAATCCGGTTCAGCTGCGCGGGATCGCGCCATGGCGCATGGACGGCGCTGCGGGGCGCGGCAATCGTGACGGTCCGCCCGACCACCTGATAGCCGCCGAAATCCAGCCGCCGCGCCGCGCGGCCCGGCGCGTCGTCCGAGCGGTGCCCGCCCGTCGCCCGCCTCCACAGCAGCATCCCCGCACCCAGCGACAACGCCGCCGCGCAGGCCAGCACGGCAAGATCCCTGTGGCGCGCATTCCTGTCCTGTCCGGGCATCCTTTCCTCCTTCGCGGCTGCTCCTTCACGGCAATGGGCCGCCGGCTTCGGGACGGCGATGGGAACCGCCGGGCCGCCGGTTTGTTCCCGCGAGAGCCGCAGGGCCCGGGCGGCGGGAACATCCCGCCCCGGCATCCGTTGAGCAGCCAGAGCCCGGGGCGGCCAAAGCGGCCCGATGCCGGGCGGCAAGGAGGAGACCCGATGTCCGAGGCGGAAGTCGAGGCCGCGACCCTCGGCGCGCTGGCCGAGGCCGAGGCGAACTGCACGCGCTGCCCGCTTTATCGCGACGCGACGCAGGTCGTGCCGGGCGAGGGCCACCGGCAGGCGCGCATGATGGTCGTGGGCGAGCAGCCGGGCGATAAGGAGGATCTGGCCGGCCGCCCCTTCGTCGGCCCGGCGGGCCGCCTCTTCGACCAGACCCTGGCCGAGGCGGGCATCCCGCGCGACCAGATCTTCGTGACCAATGCCGTCAAGCATTTCAAGTTCGAGCCGCGCGGCAAGCGGCGCCTGCACCGCAGCCCGAATGCCGGCGAGATCGACCGCTGCAAATGGTGGCTGGGGCAGGAGCTGAAGCTGGTCGCCCCCGCCGTTCTGGTGGCCATGGGGGCGACGGCGCTTCGCAGCCTGCTGGGCCGTCCGGTGTCGATCTCGTCGCTGCGCGGCAAGACCGGCCGCATCGAGGACGGAATCCCGATGATCGCGACGATCCATCCCTCCTGGCTGCTGCGCATCCGCGATTCCGCGGCGCGCGAAAGGGAAAGGCAACTGTTCCTTGCCGATCTGCGCCGCGCCTGGCGGCTGGCGGGATGAGCGGCGGCCCCTCCCTGCCCCTTGCCCGGGGAACAAACGGCCCGCGGGGACGGTTGGAAGGAATGTCGCGGTTCCCGCCAAGCGCCCGGGACTGGAAAGGGAGAGCCAGGATGACATCGCCCGTTGCCGGCCATGCCGACCGACCGGCCCCTGCGGATCGCCGGCGCGCAGGACCCGCGCCCGAAAGCGTCGGCGGCTAGGCCATGGCGCTGGAGACCTATCGCAAGAAGCGGGATTTCTCGGCGACGCCCGAGCCGCGCGGCGGGCGGCGGCGCAAGGCTGGCAACGCCTTCGTCATCCAGAAACATGCCGCGACCCGGCTGCATTACGACTTCCGGCTGGAGCTGGACGGCGTGCTGAAAAGCTGGGCCGTCGC
Source organism: Paracoccus sp. J55 (assembly GCF_000513975.1). Classification (NCBI taxonomy): domain Bacteria; kingdom Pseudomonadati; phylum Pseudomonadota; class Alphaproteobacteria; order Rhodobacterales; family Paracoccaceae; genus Paracoccus; species Paracoccus sp. J55. The sequence continues at coordinate 202,141 of NZ_AZVA01000006.1, read as the reverse complement.
CAAGGGCCCCAGCCTGGTGTCCGGCGAAAAGCGCCTGGCGGTGCATGTCGAGGACCATCCGCTGGAATACGGCGATTTCGAAGGCACCATCCCCAAGGGCGAATATGGCGGCGGCACCGTCATCCTGTGGGATCGCGGCACCTGGACGCCCGAGGGCGATCCGCATCAGGGCTATGCCAAGGGCCATCTGGAATTCACGCTGCAGGGCGAAAAGCTGGGCGGGCGCTGGCATCTGGTCCGCATGCGCGGCAAGCCGCGCGAGAAGCGCGAGAACTGGCTGCTCATCAAGGGCGAGGACGATTTCGCGCGCGGCGAGGACGCGCCGGACATCCTCGACCAGCGACCGGAATCGGTCAAGACCGGCCGGGTGATCGCGGATGTCGCGGGCGAGGCGCCGGGCTGGTCCTCGAAGACCGGCCGCATCCGCAAATCGGCCGGCCGGGCGAAAAAGCCCGCTGCAGACCCCGACCCTCAGCCGCCCGAGCCCGCGGCGGTCAAGGGTGCGCGCAAGGCGCCGATGCCGGGCTTTATCGAGCCGATGCTGGCCACGCTGGTCTCGGCCGCGCCGCAGGGCGAACGCTGGCTGCACGAGATCAAGTTCGACGGCTACCGCCTGCTGGCCCGCATCGAGGCCGGGCGGGTCAAGCTTCTGACCCGCAGCGGGCTGGACTGGACCGCGCGCTTCGGCAAGGCCGTGCCGGCGGCGCTGCGCGACCTGCCCGCCGGCGCCGCCATCCTCGACGGCGAGCTGGTGGTCGAGACCGATGCCGGCGCCTCGGATTTCTCGGCGCTTCAGGCCGATCTGAGCGCCGGCCGCGCCGATCGCTTCGTGTTCTACGCCTTCGACCTGCTGCATCTGGACGGCTACGACCTGCGCGCCGTGCCCCTGGTCGAGCGCAAGGCGCTGCTGGCGCGGCTTCTGGGCGAGGCCGCCGGCATCCTGCGCCTGAGCAGCCATTTCGAGGAAAGCGGCGCGCTGGTCCTGCGCCATGCCTGCCGGCTGAGCCTGGAGGGGATCGTGTCGAAGCTGCGCGACAGCCCCTATCGCTCCGGGCGCGGCCGGTCCTGGGTCAAGTCGAAATGCTCGGCCCGGCAGGAATTCGTCGTGGCAGGCTACGTGCCCTCCTCGGTATCGCGCAGGGCCATCGGCTCGCTGATCCTCGGCGTTTACGAGAATGGCGAATTGCAGCATGTCGGCCGGGTCGGCACCGGGTTTTCCGGCGCCGTGGCCGAGGATCTGTTCCGCCGGCTGGACCGGATGCGCATCCCAAAAAGCCCCTTCGCCGCCCGCCTGACGGCGGAGGAGGCGCGGCAGGCCCGCTATGTCCGCCCCGAGCTGGTGGCCGAGGTCGAGTTCCGCGCCTGGACCGCCGACGGCCACCTGCGCCACGCCTCGTTCCGCGGCCTGCGCGAGGACAAGCCCGCGACCGAGATCGTGCGCGAGACCGCCAGGCCCGCCGCGAAGCCCCCTGCCCCGCAGCGCCGCCGGGTGCGGCTGACCCACCCGGACCGGCTTTACTGGCCCGAGGAAGGCGTCACGAAAGAAGGGCTCGCCGACTATTACGCCGAGATCTGGCGCCATATCGCGCCCTGGATCACCGGCCGGCCGCTGGCGCTGCTGCGCTGCCCGAACGGCATCGCGGGCGAGAAATTCTTCCAGAAACACGCCTGGAAGGGACTCAGCCCGCATATCGTCCAGGTGCAGGATCCCAAGGACCCCGCCGGCGAGCCGCTGATCGCGATCGAGGACCTGGACGGGCTGATGGGGCTGGTGCAATCCGCGGCGCTGGAGATCCACCCCTGGGGCGCGACCATCGCCGATTGGGAGCGCCCCGACATGATCACCATGGACCTCGATCCGGGCGAGGCGGTGGAATGGCCCGCCGTGGTCGCGGCCGCGCGCGAACTGCGCCAGCGGCTGGAGGACCACGGCCTCGCCGCTTTCGTCAAGACCTCGGGCGGCAAGGGGCTGCATGTCGTCGCGCCCCTGCGGCCGGGGGCGGAATGGCCGGCAATCAAGACCTTCACCAAGGCGCTGGCCGATGCCATGGCCGCCGACGATCCGGACCGCTACGTCTCGACCATCAGCAAGGCCAAGCGGCGCGGCAAGATCCTGATCGACTATCTGCGCAACCAGCGCGGCGCCACCGCCGTCGCCGCCTATTCCACCCGCGCCCGGCCCGGCGCCGCCGTCTCGGCGCCGCTGCGCTGGGACGAGCTTGACGCCGGCATCGGCCCGGCCTGGTTCACCCTGCAGAACATGCCGACGCGGCTGGCAACGCTCGCCTCGGATCCGTGGGAGGGCTTCCGCGCCGCCGCCGCACCGCTGGAAGCGCCGCGCACCCGGCGCAGGAAGGCCGGCTAGCGCCGCCGGCCCTTGCTTTCCGAGGCGATGCTTTTCTTCAGCGCATCCATGATGTTGATGACATTGCCCGGCGCGGCGGGCTTCTCGGCCTTCGGTTTCGCCGCCCGCTTGCGCCCCTTGGTCTTGGCGGCGATGATCTCCAGAAGCTTGTCCTGCACCGGGTCGGCGACCATGGCCGGGTCCCAGGGCGCGCTGCGCTCGTCGATCAGCCGGGTGACCAGCTTCAGCAGCCCGGCATCGACCTTCCCCTCGCCGATCTGGTCGAAATAATCGGCCTCGGGCCGCACCTCGTCGCCATAGCGCAGGGTCCAGAGCACGATGCCCTTGTCGCGCGGCTCCAGCATCACCGCGCGTTCGCGGCGATAAAGCACCAGCCGCGAGATGCCCACCGTCCCGGTCGAGCCCATGGCGTCGCGGATCACGCAATAGGCCTCTTCGCCGATGGGATCGTCGGGGATCAGGTAATGCGGCTTGTCATACCAGATCCAGCCGATGGAATCCGAGGGCACGAACATGTCGATGTCGATGGTCCGGGTGCTTTCCAGCGCCACCGCCTCGATCTCGTCATCCTCCAGCAGCACATGCTCGTCCTCGCCCCGGGGATAGCCCTTGACCTCGTCCTCCTCGGCCACGGGCTTGCCGGTTTCGGCATCGACATAGCGGCTGAGGACGCGATTGCCGGTTTTCGCATTCAGGGTGTGGAAGCGAACCTTCTCGCCCTCGCCGGTGGCCGGCATCATCGAGACCGGACAGGTGACCAGCGACAGCTTCAGATAGCCTTTCCAGAACGAACGCGGCGCCATCAGGGTTCGTCGCGTATCGGCCCGTCATCCGGGCGCCGGTCGGGCAGGTCGTCGTCCTCCTCCGCGCCCTCGCGATTGCCGACATGGTCGTGGTGCTGCTGGTTCTGCACATGCCGGCTGTCCAGCCCGCGCTGCTGGGAATGCCGCGCGGTGTCGCGGTTGGACAGGACCTCGTTCTCGGGCAGGCCCTCGGCCGTGTCCGGGGTCATGCCGCCCGAGGCGTCGCCCTTGCCCTGATCCTGCTGCCCTGCCCCGAATTTCTTGCGGCTTGCATGGGCCATGAGGCTTTCCTCCTGCATCTGGAATCGTGATGCCGGCTCAACCCCGGACAGGCCGCAATGTTCCCGCCGAGGGCCGGCCCGACGGCGGCGCGGTCTCACAGCTTTCGCTGCCGGGCGTGAGGGTCGAGCTGGTCGAGCTGCCGGCTGCGGACGCGCGGCGGCGATTACGGTCGCGACGTCCGGCGCAACCTGATCACCGGGGCGGTGCTGGACGAGGCCGACCCGACAACGGCGCGCGCGCTGGCGCTGCGCCTTGGCCAGCAGATGGACGAGGCGTTGGCCGGCAGCGACACGCTGGTCACCGCGACGACGTTGCAGACCGCGCCGGCCTTTGCCGGTTTTGCCGATGGCGCGGCCTGGACACCGGTGCGGACCCTGCCCTTCAACCTGACCGGGCATCCGGCGATCAGCCTGCCCTGCGGCATGGCGGGCGGATTGCCCATCTGCATGCAGATCGTCGGCCGCCATCGCGACGAGGCTGGCCGAGGCGTGAGCCCCGCATCTTGGCTTCCCCGCCCTCGGTCGTGGTCCGGGACGAGATCGAGGGCCCTGCCCAAGGGCCGGGCGACAGACCTGCTCGCCGGACAGGGCCGGGTTCTGGCTGCGCCTTGCCTTGCGGATAACATTTCAGGAAGGAAATTGCGCGGATGGCCTGTAAGCCGGATTTTGTTCCGGGGTCGCCCCCTTCGATGACCATTCCTCTGGCCCCGCCATTGCTGACGGGATCTAGCTGCCAACCCGGACCTGCTGGGGCGAAGGCGGCCCTGTCTTGCGACGCGCGGTCCCTATTCGGCATTGCTCCCGGTGGGGCTTGCCGTGCCGGGACTGTTGCCAGCCCGGCGGTGGGCTCTTACCCCACCGTTTCACCCTTGCCCATGCACGCATGGGCGGTCTCTTCTCTGTGGCGCTTTCCCTGGGGTTGCCCCCGCCGGGCGTTACCCGGCACCGTGCCTTCATGGAGTCCGGACTTTCCTCGACGTTGCCGCCGCGGTCATCCGGCCATCCGCGCGAGGTTGAGATAGGCCCTGGCGCGCGAAGGGTCAAGCGCCGGGGTGGCGGCACGGGTGCAGGGGTATTTGGAAAACAGAGAAGCCATGGGCGCCGCGCCCTGCTTCTTCGTTCTGCAAATACCCATCTTGCGATGTCGGCCGCCGGCGATCCGGTCAGGACTCGGGCCAGTTTCGGGCGATGCTGGGCAGGCTGTCCTCGATCCAGTCGAGCAGCGCGCCGACGCGGGCCGCCGCCTGCTGGCCCAAGGGCGTCAGCTCGTATTCCACATGCGGCGGCACGGTGCCGAAGTCGCGGCGCAACACCATGCCGTCGGTTTCCAGCCCCTGCAGGGTCTGCGCCAGCATCCGCTCGCTGACGCCGCCGATACGCTTGCGCAAGCCGCCGAAGCGTTGCGGGCCGCCGCTCAGCGCCCACAGCACCAGCATGCCCCAGCGCCCGGTCAGGCGCCGCAGCACGTCGCGCGACGGGCATTCCGCCGCCAACAGGTTTCCGCGCTGGACATTTTGCATACTAACATTTCCGTTCGTACTTACGGATCGTAAGTTAGGCACCTATCTTGCCCGGCGCAAGAAGGAGAAACCCCATGACCATTGCCGTCACCGGAGCCACCGGCCAGCTGGGCCGCCTGACCATCGAGAAGCTGAAGACCCTGCTGCCCGCGGGCGAGATCGTCGCCCTGGCGCGCTCGCCGGAAAAGGCCGAGCTGGGCGTCGAGACCCGCGCCTTCGACTATGACCGGCCCGAGACGCTGGCGCCGGCGCTGGCGGGCGTCGCGCGGCTGGTACTGATTTCCTCGAGCGAGGTCGGCAAGCGCGAAGCGCAGCACCGCGCCGTGATCGCGGCGGCCAAGGCCGCCGGCGTCGGGCAGATCATCTATACCAGTCTGCTGCATGCCGACCGCTCGCCCCTGTCGCTGGCGGGCGAGCATGTGGCGACCGAGGCGGCGCTGGCCGAATCCGGCATTCCGCATGTGATCCTGCGCAATGGCTGGTATGCCGAGAATTATACCGGCGCGGTTCCGGCCGCCTTGCAGCACGGCGCGCTGATCGGGGCGGCGGGCGCGGGCCGGATCTCGGGCGCGGCGCGGGCGGATTATGCCGATGCCGCAGCGATCGTGGCCGCGGATGGCAGCCATGCCGGCAAGACCTATGAACTGGCCGGCGACAGCGCCTGGACGCTGACCGATCTTGCCGCCGAGGTCTCGCGCCAGAGCGGCAAGGACATCCCCTATCGCAACCTCTCCGAGGCGGATCATGCCGCGGCGCTGGTCGGGGCCGGGCTGCCGGAGGGGCTGGCGGCGACAATCGCCGGCTGGGACGTGGGCGCAAGCCAGGGCGCGCTGTTCGACGATGGCCGGCAGCTGTCGGCGCTGATCGGACGGCCGACCACGCCCTTGGCGGATGTGGTGCGGGCCGCGCTCTAGAACGGCACGTCGTCGGTGGACGCGCCCGACGAGCCGCCCGAGGCGGGCTGCACATAGCCCGCCTTGATGGTCTTGAAGCCGGTCGGGAATTCGACGGTCAGCGTGTCCTCGGCAATGCCCATGACCGTGCCGTTGCCGAATTTCTGGTGGAACACCCGGTCGCCGACCGCAAACCGCGCCGCCGGCTCGGCATCGATCACCACCGGCGTGCGGTGCACGGGCTGCGCCCGCTGGGCGGAGCGTTCCTGCATCCGCTTCCAGCCCGGCGAATTGTAGACATCCGCCCGCGCCGCGCGTTCGTGCATCACCGATTGCGCAAAGGGCTGGGCCGCCGCACCATAGCCGCCGCCATAAAGGCCGGGCGGCGTCAGCACCTCGACATGATCCTCGGGCAGTTCGTCGATGAAGCGCGAGGGCAGCGACGACTGCCATTGCCCATACATCCGGCGGTTGCCGGCGAAGCTGATCGTCACCAGTTCCTCGCCGCGGGTGATGCCGACATAGGCCAGGCGACGCTCTTCCTCGAGCCCCTTCATGCCCGACTCGTCCATGCTGCGCTGGCTGGGGAACAGCCCGTCCTCCCATCCCGGCAGGAAGACGATGGGATATTCCAGCCCCTTGGCGGCGTGCAGCGTCATGATCGAGACCTGCTCGGCCTGCTCGCCCTTGTCATTGTCCATGACCAGCGCGACATGTTCGAGGAAACCCTGGAGGTTCTCGAATTCCTCAAGCGCCTTGACCAGTTCCTTCAGGTTGTCCAGCCGCCCCGGCGCATCGGGCGACTTGTCGTTCTGCCACATGGCGGTATAGCCGGATTCGTCCAGGATGCGCTCGGCCAGCTCGACATGGTTCACCGAGGCGTCCAGCGCATCGGCATGCCAGCGGCCCATGGCCTCGGTGAACTGCCGCAGCGCCCCTGCCCCCTTGCCGCCAAGCGCGCCGGTGGCGACGGCCGAGGCCGCGCCTTCCAGAAGCGACAGGCCGCGTTCCCGCGCCTCGATCTGGATCTTCTGCACCGCCTTGTCGCCCAAGCCGCGCTTGGGCACGTTCACGATGCGCTCGAAGGCCAGGTCGTCGGTGGGGCTGACCGCCAGCCGGAAATAGGCCATGGCATCGCGGATCTCGGCCCGCTCGTAGAAGCGCGGACCGCCGATCACCCGGTAAGGCAATCCGATGGTCATGAAGCGGTCCTCGAAGGCCCGCATCTGGTGGCTGGCGCGCACGAGGATGGCGATGTCGTTCAGGCTGCGCTGGCCGATGCTGTGACGATGGCCGCCGTGGAAGGCCTCGATCTCCTCGCCGATCCAGCGCGCCTCGGCCTCGCTGTCCCAATGGCCGATCAGGCGGACGCGCTCGCCCTCCTCGGCCTCGGTCCACAGCGTCTTGCCCAGCCGGCCCTTGTTGGCCGCGATCAGCCCCGAGGCGGCGGCGAGGATATGCGGGGTCGAGCGATAGTTCTGTTCCAGCCGGATCACCTGCGCGCCGGGGAAATCGCTTTCGAAGCGCAGGATATTGCCGACCTCGGCGCCGCGCCAGCCATAGATCGACTGGTCGTCGTCGCCGACGCAGCAGATGTTGCGATGCGCCTGGGCCAGCAGCCGCAGCCACATGTATTGCGCGACGTTGGTGTCCTGGTATTCGTCCACGAGGATATAGCGGAAACGGTCCTGCCAGGCCCGCAGCACGTCGGGATGCGCCTGGAACAGGTTGACGCAATGCATCAGCAGGTCGCCGAAATCGACCGCGTTCAGTTCCAGCAACCGGCGCTGATAGGCGGCGTAAAGCCGCCCACCGCGGCCGTCGAAGGCGCGTTCCTCGCCCTTGGGCAGCTTTGCCGGGGACAGGCAGCGGTTCTTCCAGCCGTCGATCAGATGCGCGAGCTGCCGCGCCGGCCAGCGCTTTTCGTCTATGTTCTCGGCCTGGATCAGTTGCTTCAGCAGCCGGATCTGGTCGTCGGTGTCGAGGATGGTGAAGCTGGGCTTCAGGTGCAGCTCGCCGTCGCCGATCAGTTCGGCATGGCGGCGCAGGATCTTGACGCTAATCGAGTGGAAGGTGCCGAGCCAGGGCATGCCCTCGACCATCTCGCCCAGGAGCCGGCCGATGCGGTCCTTCATCTCGCGCGCGGCCTTGTTGGTGAAGGTCACGGCCAGGATCTGTCCGGGCCGGGCGAGGCCCAGGTTCAGCAGATGCGCGATGCGCGTGGTCAGCGCCCGGGTCTTGCCGGTGCCGGCACCGGCCAGCAGCAGGACCGGGCCGTCCAGCGCCTCGACGGCCGCGCGTTGCGCCGGGTTCAACCCATCCAGATAGGGCGTCGGCCGTGCGCCCATGGCACGCTGGGACAGCGGCCCTTTCTGCGGCACCGGCGCGGCTGCGGCCTCGAAGGCATCCGAGTCGTCGAAATTGCTCATGCCCGCACCATAGCCACTGCCGGCGCGTCGGGAAAGCCCGTGTTCACGCCTTGTTCACATCAGGCCCGCAAACCGGCGAAGATCGCGGGGTCCAGGCTGGCATGGGCGAAGGTCTCGCCCTGGGTCAGCACCGAGACCGCGTCATGCGAATGCAGCGATTCCTGGTGGCTGGCGACGACGCGGAAATCGCCGATGCGCGGCTCGGCCATCAGTTCGGCGGCAAAGGCGCGCACCGCATCCTCGACGAAGATCGGATTGGCGGCGTTCAGCTCGGCAAAGGCCTGTTCGTCCTCGCGCTTGACCATGACCTGGGTTTCGGTGGCGACGGCGCGGCGGCACAGCGCCACCATGTCCTCGAACCAGAGCGTGTCGCCCTGCATCACCACCGAGATCCGGGCGATGCTGCGCTGCGAATGCGGCGTGGCCAGCTGGCCGCGCATCTGCCGGGCATGTTCGCTGAGTTCCAGCGAGCAGGGGCAGGTCGAGGAATAGACATAGTCGAAATGCATGATCCGCAGCCGTTGTCCGGCCTTTTCGACCAGTTCCAGCGCGATGTCGTAATATTGCCAGCCCGACAGGCCCGAACGCAGCGATTCGACCCGCATCGGATAGCTGAGCCGCATCTGGATGCGGGCGTCGAAACTGTCCAGGTCGGATTTGTAATCCTCGAGCGCCGCCTCGAGCACGCCCATCGAGAACTGCTTTTCCGCATGGGCGTAGAACGAGCGCATGATGCGGCTCATGTTGATGCCCTTGCGGTCGGCCTCCAGGCTGACGGTGCCGGTGACCGAGGTCTCCAGCGTGATCTCGCCGCCGTGATCCGCCGAATCGGGCGGGGTCTGGTAGCGGATGGGCAGGCGGAAATTCGAGATGCCGACATGCTGGATCGGCGCGCGGGCGCCGACGATCAGGCTGGCCGGACCGTTCTGCAGGTCCGGCAGGCTGGCCTTGTAGCTGTCGTCGACCCGGAAATCGGCCGGATATTCGCGGTTCAGCGCCGGATAGGCGCGGTCGGTGGCAACGGGGCGGGCCTCGGTCATGGTCGTCCTCGCTTGGCGGTCGGCAACAATCTGGGGACTCGGGACCAGAAAGGAAAGAGGCACCCGGCAAGTTCGGGTGCCCCCTGTATCAGGCCAGCGACTGGCGGATGTCCGCGATCAGGTCTCCGGCATCCTCCAGCCCGATGGACAGGCGCAGCAGGCCGGGCGTGATGCCAAGGCCCAGCCGCACCTCTTCGGACAGGCGCTGGTGCGTGGTGGTGGCGGGATGGGTGACGATGGATTTCGCATCGCCCAGGTTGTTCGAGATCTGGAAGATGCGCATGCGGTTCATCGCCGCGAAGGCCGCCTCCTTGCTGCCCAGGTCGATGGCGACCATGGTGCCGCCCGCCCCCATCTGGCGCTGCACCAGGTCGTGCTGCGGGTGATCGGCCAGGCCGGGATAGATCACCCGGGCAAGCTTCGGCTCGGCCTTCAGCTCGGTCGCGATGCGCAGCGCGCTGTCGGTCTGGGCGCGCACCCGCAGCTCCATCGTCGCCAGCCCGTTCAGCATCATCCAGGCGTTGAAGGGGCTGATCGCGCCGCCGGTATGCTTCAGATAGGGCTCGGCCACCTCGCGCACGAACTGGCGCGTGCCGCAGATCACCCCGCCCAGGCAGCGGCCCGAGCCATCGATATGCTTGGTCGCGGAATAGACCACCACGTCGGCGCCCTGTTCGACGGCGCGGGAAAAGACCGGGGTGGCGAAGACATTGTCCACCACCACCAGCGCCCCGACCGCATGGGCCAGGTCCGCCACGCCGGCGATATCCACCACCTCCAGCGTCGGATTCGACACCGACTCGAAGAATACCGCCTTCGTGCCGGGCCGGATCGCGGCGCGCCATTGCTCCAGATCGGTGCCGTCCACATAGGAGACCTCGACCCCGAAGCGGGCCAGCACGTCGAGCACATAGAGGCAGGAGCCGAACAGCGCCCGCGACGAGACGATGTGATCGCCCGGCTTGACGAAGCACATCAGCGCGCCGTTGACCGCCGCCATGCCGCTGGCGGTGGCGAAGGCGTCCTCGGTCCCCTCCAGATCGGCGATGCGGTCCTCGAACATGCGCGAGGTCGGGTTGCCGTAGCGGGCATAGATGAACTCGTCCGGGCCGGTCTGGATGAAGCGGGCCTCGGCCTGCTCGGCGCTGTCATAGGAGAAGCCCTGGGTCATGAACAGCGCCTCGGCCATCTCGCCATACTGGCTGCGCCGGATGCCGTGATGGACGGCGCGCGTGCGCGGATGCAGAGGCTGGTTCGACTCCTGGGCCTTCGACTCCTGGGACATGGGCTCGCTCCTGATGGTCAGGAGGTCCGGTTACTCCCGCCGGGCCAGCCGTGCAAGGGTGCAGCAGGCGCTATTCGCCGTCGCGGGGCTGGGCGTGGCGCTCGAACAGGCGGGAATTGGCGACGAAGAACACCACCATGATCGCCGGCAGGCCGAAGGTCTTGAAGTTCACCCAGGCGGTTTCCGACATCAGGCGCCAGACCGCCTCGTTCGCGGCGGCAAGGCCCAAAAACAGCGCCACCATGCGCAGGGTCAGGATGCGCCAGCCCTCGGCATTCATCGGCAGGGCCTCGGACATGACCAGCTCCAGCCAGTTGCGGCGCCGGGCCAGGCTGATGCCCAGCAGGGCGGCGAAGATCAGGTAGATGATCGTCGGCTTCATCTTGAAGAAGCGGGGATCGTTCAGCCAGACCGACAACCCGCCGAAGACCACGACCAGCACCAGCGTGGCGATCTGCATGGGCGACAGCCTGCCCGTCAGCCGCCACAGCGCCAGGGTGCTGAGCACCAGCACCGGGATGAAGACCAGCGTCGCCAGGATGAAGCCGGAATAGTCCCGGCCCGCCAGCGTGACCGCATGGTCGCGGAAGCGCGAGAAGACGAGGAAGAACAGGATCAGCGGGCCGAATTCCAGCGCGGCCTTGAGCCAGGGATTGATCTTGCGGGCTTCGGTCAAGGCGGATTCCTCTTATGCTCGGGTGGCGGGGTTTTGCCCCGAGGGCGGCCGCGGCGCAAGCGGCGCGTCAGTCCAGCCGGATCGCCGCCAGGATCGGACCGCTGGCCGAGCGCGGATCGCCCTGCCCCAGCTCCTGCGCCAGGATGGCGTGGCGGGTATCGTCGGGAAAGTCGGCGCTGTTCTGGCTGTCGCGCCTGACGGTCATGCGCAGGGGCGTGCGGCCGTCCCATTCGGCGATGCGTTCGGCGGCCAGCACCACGTTGCGGTAGTCCAGCGCGATGCCGCGATTCTCTCCGGCCTTGATCGCGACCTTGCGATGCGGCGCATAGCGCACCAGGATGATCGCCACCCGGTCGGCGATGGGGCCGCGCGGCGTCAGCTCGATGCGGTAGCCCTCCTTGCCCGGGCTGGAGGAGACCATGACCGGCGCCGGGCGCGCCATCTGGGTCTGCAGCAGGCCCATCAGCTCGGCCGGACGCAGCGCGATCAGCGTATCGGTGCCGCCGACGATCAGTTGCGGGGTATAGATCGCCCGCTCGCCGGTCTGATGGGCATAGGCCTGCTGGCGGCGGGTGAATTCCGGCCGGGCGAAATCATCGGCCCAGCCGAGATAATCCCAGTAATCGACATGCCATGACAGCGCCAGCACGTCCTCGCGGTCGGCCAGATCCGCCAGCATCTCGTCCGCCGGCGGGCATGAGGAGCAGCCCTGCGAGGTGAAGAGCTCGACCACCACCGGCGGATGGCCCACCGGCCCCATCATGCGGCTGCGCGGCTGCGCCTCGGCGAAAGAGACGATGCCGGGCGCCGACAGCGTCTCGGGATGCATGGCGGGCGGCATCATCTCGGCCGGGACGCCGGGCGCGTCCTTGGGCGCCTCGATCAGGCCGATGACGCCGTCATCCTCTTCCTCCTCCGCAAAGGCCGGCGGCAAGGGCCAGTCCGAGACCTCGTCGGACAGGAAGTCCCGGTCCGGGCCGGGCATGGAGGAGGCCGCAGGCGCCGGCGCCGGACCGGCCGGGGCGTCCTGCGCCCATGCCGGCGCCGCCAGTCCGGCCAGCAGCATCCAGGCCGCGCAGGCCAGGCCCGGCCAGGATATCGCCCGTCTGTCCTGCCCCCGGTCCGTCATCTCGATGCGCGCTGCCGCCATTTTGTCCGTTTTCCCGGCCTTCCGATCCGCATCAGGTAAACCGCCCGGCACAGGAACGACAAATCAATGCTTTGTTAGCGCGCCGTTCCCGCCGTGTGACCGTGATGCAAAACCCACATCTTGCAAGTGCAGCGAAATTTTGGCATACAATTGCATACAAACCTTGTCCCGCCCCCTTGATCCCCATGCCGAAAAGGGGCAAATGACAGGCGGAACCGCCATTCAGCCACCTTTTTGCAAGGATAGGGAGCCGAGTCATGCCCATCGAAACCGGAACAGACACCGCAAAGACGCGCCGCCAGCTTCAGGTGGGCTCTCAGAGCTATGCCTATTACTCGATCGACGCCGCGACCCAGGCCGGCCTGGGCGATTTCTCGAAGCTGCCGGCCTCGCTGAAGGTGGTGCTGGAGAACCTGCTGCGCTTCGAGGACGGCGGCCGCACGGTCAGCGTGGAGGACATCAGGGCCTTCGCCGAGTGGGCGCGGCAAGGCGGTCAGAACCCGCGCGAGATCGCCTATCGCCCGGCCCGGGTGCTGATGCAGGACTTTACCGGTGTCCCGGCGGTGGTGGACCTGGCGGCGATGCGCGACGGCATCAAGGCGCTTGGCGGCGACGCGCAAAAGATCAATCCGCTGAACCCGGTGGACCTGGTCATCGACCATTCGGTGATGATCGACGATTTCGGCAATCCCCGCGCCTTCCAGCGCAATGTCGAGCTGGAATATGAACGGAACCTGGAACGCTACACCTTCCTGAAATGGGGCCAGAACGCGTTCAACAACTTCCGCGTGGTGCCGCCCGGCACCGGCATCTGCCATCAGGTGAACCTGGAATACCTGGCCCAGACCGTCTGGACCGATACCGACCAGGCGGGCGAGACCGTCGCCTATCCCGACACGCTGGTCGGCACCGACAGCCACACCACCATGGTCAACGGCCTGGCCGTGCTGGGCTGGGGCGTCGGCGGCATCGAGGCCGAGGCGGCGATGCTGGGCCAGCCGGTGTCGATGCTGATCCCCGAGGTCGTGGGCTTCAAGCTGACCGGCAGGATGATGGAGGGCACCACGGCGACCGACCTAGTGCTGAAGGTCGTGCAGATGCTGCGCAAGAAGGGCGTGGTCGGCAAGTTCGTCGAATTCTACGGCGAGGGGCTGGACCACCTGCCGCTGGCGGACCGCGCCACCATCGCCAACATGGCCCCCGAATACGGCGCCACCTGCGGCTTCTTCCCCATCGACAACGAGACGCTGCGCTACCTGCGCAACACCGGCCGCGACGAGGAGCGCATCGCCCTGGTCGAGGCCTATGCCAAGCAGAACGGCTTCTGGCGCGGCGCGGATTACGAGCCGATCTATACCGACACGCTGCATCTGGACATGAGCGACATCGTCCCGGCGATCTCGGGTCCGAAGCGCCCGCAGGACTACACGCCGCTGAACCTCGCCGCCCGGGCCTTCTACAAGACCGTGGCCGAATACCGCGGCGTGGACATGTCGGCCGCGGCCGAAGAGATGGTCGAGGAAGGCGGCGGCGTGGTCGCAGCCTCGGGCACCGACGTGCGCAAGACCGTGGCGGTCGAGGGCAAGGACTACACCATCCGCGACGGTTCGGTGGTGATCGCGGCGATCACCTCCTGCACCAACACCTCGAACCCCTATGTGATGATCGGCGCCGGCCTGGTGGCGCGCAAGGCGCGCGCGCTCGGCCTGACCCGCAAGCCCTGGGTCAAGACCTCGCTCGCGCCCGGCTCGCAGGTGGTGGGCGAATACCTGGAGGCAGCGGGTCTGCAGGAGGATCTGGACGCGCTCGGCTTCAACCTGGTCGGCTATGGCTGCACCACCTGCATCGGCAATTCGGGGCCCTTGGGCGATGCCGCGATCTCGAAGGCAATCCATGACAACGACCTGGTCGCGACCGCCGTGCTGTCGGGCAACCGCAACTTCGAGGGCCGCATCTCGCCCGACGTGCGTGCCAACTACCTGGCCTCGCCGCCGCTGGTCGTGGCCTATGCCATTGCCGGCGACGTGAACATCAACCTGACCAAGGACCCGATCGGCCAGACGCCCGAGGGCAAGGACGTCTACCTGAAGGACATCTGGCCGACCGCGCAGGAAGTCGCGGAACTGGTCGAGGCCACCGTCACCCGCGAGGCGTTCCAGAAGAAATATGCCGACGTGTTCAAGGGCGACGAGCGCTGGCAGGCGGTCGAGGTCACCGACAGCGAGACCTATGACTGGCCGCCGACCTCGACCTATATCCAGAACCCGCCCTATTTCCGCGGCATGTCCAAGGAGCCGGGCCAGATCGACGATATCCAGGGCGCCCGCATCCTGGCGATCCTGGGCGACATGATCACCACCGACCACATCTCGCCCGCCGGCTCGTTCAAGCCGACCACCCCGGCCGGCAAATACCTGACCGAGCGGCAGGTCGCGCCCAAGGACTTCAACAGCTACGGCTCGCGCCGCGGCAACCACGAAGTGATGATGCGCGGCACCTTCGCCAATATCCGCATCCGCAACGAGATGCTGGACGGGGTCGAGGGCGGCTATACCCTGGGCCCGGACGGGCAGCAGACCTCGATCTTCGACGCCTCGATGGCCTATCAGGCGCAGGGCACGCCGCTGGTCATCTTCGGCGGCGTCGAATACGGCGCCGGCTCGTCGCGCGACTGGGCGGCCAAGGGCACCAACCTGCTGGGCGTCAAGGCGGTCATCGCCGAGAGCTTCGAGCGCATCCACCGCTCGAACCTGGTCGGCATGGGTGTGATCCCCTTCGAGTTCACGGGCGGCGAGAACCGCAAGACCCTCGGGCTCAAGGGCGACGAGGTGATCTCGATCGACGGGCTGGCGGGCGAGTTCAAGCCGCTGTCGCAGGTCGCCTGCACCATCCGCTATGCCGATGGCAGCGAGAAGGTGATCCAGCTCAAGGCCCGGGTCGATACCGAGGTCGAGATCGAATATCTCGAAAACGGCGGCGTGCTGCATTACGTGCTGCGCAACCTGGCCAAGGCCTGATCCGCATCACGGGGCAAGTGTCGCGGGCCGTCCCTTCGGGGGCGGCCTTTTCGCTTGTGGGGCCGCTGCGGGAGTATTTGGAAAACGGTGAAGCGCCACGGGGCAGCGAGCATGGCTGCGCGGCACTATTCCTCGGCGCAATACCACATGGTTCCGCCCACGGCGGCCGAGCCGATGACCAGCGAGCCGACCGCCACCGGAGAGGCCGCCATGCCCATGGCCGCCGCCCCCGCTGCCTCCAGCGTGCCGACCATCTGGCCCGAGCCCGCCGCCAGGATCGCGGCGCCGGGCCGCTGCGTCACCGCGTCGTAGCCCGCCACCGCCAGCGCGTTGGCATTGCGGAAGGTCGCCTGCCGCGCCGAATTCACCCGCTCGCAGAAGGTCTTGCGGCACAGGGCGTTGCCCTTGCGCGGGCCTTTCTGCGCGCCGATATAGGTGTCGTTCTGCTTGTCCCAGAGCAGGCAATAGCTGCCGTCATCACCCATGGCGTTGCGCCGCAGGATCTCGCGCAGGGTGACATAGCCGGGGCACGAGATCCGTCCCCAACCCGAAAAGTTCTTCTCGAGCCGCCCGACATTCTCGCGGAATTCGGCATCGCGGACATAGTTGATCTCGGTCTTTTCGCCGGCGATGGAGGTCTCGCAGGTCCAGAGCCGCTCGTCCCTGGCGGGCTTCTCCTGCGCCGCAACGGGCAGCGCCAGCACCACCATCAAAACCGCCACAAGCCGCATCGCATCCTCCGAGATTTGCCCGTAGAGCTCTCATTCCAGACCGCAGGCAGGCGCTGCAATCCACAGGATCGTTACCGGCCCCGGTTGTGGCCTTGGGGGCACGGCCCCGCCTTCTCTGTTTTCCAAATACCCCTGCGGCCGCGCCGCAAAGGAAAAGGCCGCCCCCGAAGGGACGGCCCTGCAACCCGTCTGACCCGAAAGGATCAGTTCTTCGCGTAGAATTCGACGACCAGGTTCGGCTCCATCTGCACGGCATAGGGCACGTCGCCCAAGGCCGGGGTGCGCACGAAGGTCGCGGTCATCTTGTTGTGGTCCACTTCCAGGTAGTCCGGCACGTCGCGCTCGGCCAGGCCGACCGATTCCAGCACGATGGCCAGCTGGCGCGACCGCTCGCGGATCGAGACGACGTCGCCCTCTTTCACGCGATAGGAGGCGATGTTCACGCGCTTGCCGTTCACCTCGACATGGCCGTGGTTCACGAACTGGCGGGCGGCGAAGATGGTCGGCACGAACTTGGCGCGATAGATCACCGCGTCCAGGCGGCGCTCCAGCAGGCCGATCAGGTTCTCGCCGGTGTCGCCCTTGACGCGCTCGGCTTCCGCATAGATGCGGCGGAACTGCTTCTCGGTCAGGTCGCCGTAATAGCCCTTCAGCTTCTGCTTGGCGCGCAGCTGGGTGCCGAAATCCGACAGCTTGCCCTTGCGGCGCTGGCCGTGCTGACCGGGGCCGTATTCGCGGCGGTTGAGCGGCGACTTGGCGCGGCCCCAGATGTTCTCGCCCATGCGGCGGTCGATCTTGTACTTGGCAGCGGTGCGTTTGGTCATCGCTGATCTCCTTCTTTATGTTATGTTCTCGAAGGGCGTTGTCCTTTGGCGAAATGCCCGACAGGATTCCCCTTGCGGGGTCCACCAACACCAATGAAGCGGCGCTTATAGCCGCCCCGCGCCCGGTGTCAAGCACCCCTTGAGCGGCGGCCCCGTTGCTCCTAAATGAGAGACAGCGAACAGAAAAGGCCCGAGATGTTTTCGATCCCCGGCAAATCCCCCGTGACCATCACCCAGGCGGCCGAGCGGCAGATCGCCCGGCTGATGGCCCAGAAATCCGCCAGCGGCCTGCGCATCGGCCTGAAGAAGGGCGGCTGCGCCGGCATGGAATACACCATGGAGCTGGCCGAGACCGCCGCGCCCGGCGACGAGGTGGTCGAACAGGGCGAAGCGCGGGTGCTGATCGCCCCCACCGCGCAGATGTTCCTGTTCGGGACCGAGATCGACTATGAAACCGGCCTGCTGGAATCCGGCTTCAGGTTCCGCAACCCGAACGTCACCGACAGCTGCGGCTGCGGCGAATCGGTCAGCTTCGCGGCGCTCGAAGGGTCGCGCGCCAAGACCTGAGGGTTTTTCCGGCGCGTTAGCGCCCACATCGCCCTGCCCGTCTTGATCGCGGGAAAGCCCCGGCCTAATCCCCTGTCAGACCAAGAGAGAGGGAGAGGCTGATGGCCCCGCGCAAACTCGCCGCCGGCAACTGGAAGATGAACGGAACCCTGGCCTCGCTGGCCGAGATCGACCGGCTGCTGGCCGAACACCCGGCGCCCGGCTGCGACCTGCTGGTCTGCCCGCCCGCCACGCTGATCCATGCCATGGCAGCCAAGGGCATCGCCACCGGCGGCCAGGACTGCCATGCGAAAGCCTCGGGCGCCCATACCGGCGACATCGCTGCCGCGCAGCTCAGGGACGCCGGCGCCAGCCACGTCATCCTCGGCCATTCCGAGCGCCGCACCGATCATGCCGAAACCGACGCCCAGGTCGCCGCCAAATCCGTCGCCGCGCATGAGGCGGGGCTGGTCGCGGTGATCTGCGTCGGCGAGACCGAGGCGCAGCGCGATGCGGGCCAGACGCTGGACGTGATCGCGGCACAGCTGGCCGGCTCGGTCCCGGATGGCGCCACGGCCGCGAACACGGTGATCGCCTATGAGCCGGTCTGGGCCATCGGCACCGGCCGCACGCCCACCTCCGAGCAGATCGCCGAGGTGCATGCCCTGATGCGCGAGCGCCTCTCGGCGCGTTTCGCCGACGGGGCCGACTTCGCCCTGCTCTATGGCGGCTCGGTCAAGCCCGGCAATGCGGCCGAAATCTTCGCCATCCCGCATGTGAACGGCGCGCTGGTCGGCGGCGCCAGCCTCAAGGCGGCCGATTTCGGCCCGATCATCGCCGCGCTTTCCGCAGCGTAACGCCCACGAAAAGAACGCCATTCCATCCGGCCGGCCCGGTTTGGGATGGCATTGCCGTTTTGGCGAACGCCTGCCCCTTGCCAAGCCCGGCCCGGCAGGCATAGGTCTCGCCTGACATTCAAGGCAGGGGCGATGACAGGGCCGGCAATCTCATTCCAGGGCGTGACGCGCCGCTATCCGCAAAAGGGCGGCAGCGACGTGGTGGCGCTGCACGACATCTGGCTGGACGTGCCGCAGGGCGCGATCACCGGCATCATCGGCCGATCCGGCGCCGGCAAGTCGACGCTGCTGCGCATGGTGAACGGGCTGGAGCGCCCCAGCGCCGGCAAGGTGATCGTGAACGAGCGCGACGTGGGCGCCGCCTCGGATGCGAGCCTGCGCCGCATCCGCCGCGAGGTCGGCATGATCTTCCAGCATTTCAACCTGCTGGCCAGCCGCACCGTGGCCGAGAACATCGCCCTGCCGCTGGAGATCGCCGGAGAGGACCGCGCAAAGATCGCGCCCCGTGTCACGGAGCTGATCGAGCGCGTCGGCCTGACCGCCCAGGCCGGCCGCTACCCGGCCGAGCTTTCCGGCGGGCAGAAGCAGCGCGTCGGTATCGCCCGGGCCTTGGCCACCGGGCCGCGCGTGCTGCTGTCGGACGAGGCGACCTCGGCCCTCGACCCTGATACCACCCGGCAGGTGCTGGACCTGCTGCAAGCCATCAACCGCGAGCTTGGCCTGACCATCCTGCTCATCACCCATGAAATGGCGGTGGTGCGCGACATCTGCAGCCATGTCGCGGTGATCGAGGGCGGCCGCATCGTCGAGACGGGCGAGACCTATGCGGTGTTCTCGAAACCCGCCCATGCCACCACGCGCTCCTTCCTGACCGGGGTCACCGGCGTCGCCGTGCCGCAATTCGTCGCCGGCCAGATGCGGGACGCGCCGCAGGGCCCCGAGGCCGAGGCAGTGGTGCAGGTCACCTTCATCGGCAGCCATGCGACCGACCCGATGCTGGCGCGGCTGACCTCGGAACGCGGGGTCAGCGTCAACATCCTGGCCGGCGCCATCGAAGAGATCGGCACCCGGCCCTTCGGCAGCCTGATCGTCGCCCTGCCCGCCCAGCGGCTGGAGGAATCGCGCCGCTTCCTGGAAGAACACGGGCTTCTGACCGAGGTGCTTGGCTATGTCGGCTAACCTGATCCCGATCCTCTGGCAGGCGACGCTGCAGACGCTCTACATGGTCGCCATGTCCACGCTGCTCGGCACGCTGATCGGCGGACCGCTGGGCGTGTTCCTGGCCACCTCGCGCCGGGGCGAGCTGCTCTCGGCGCCCTGGCTGAACACCGTGCTGGGGCTGGTCGTGAACGCGGCGCGCTCGACGCCCTTCATCATCTTGGTGGTGGCGATCATCCCCTTCACGCGGCTGATCGCCGGCACCTCGATCGGCACCACCGCGGCCATCGTGCCGCTGACCATTGCGGCCGCCCCCTTCATCGCCCGCCTCATCGAGACCGCCATCCGCGAGGTCGATGCCGGCCTGATCGAAGCCGCCCGCGCCATGGGGGCGACACCCGGCCAGATCGTGCGCAAGGTGCTGATCCCCGAGGCGATGCCCGGCATCATCCTGGGCCTGACGCTCGCCGTGGTCAGCCTGATCGGCTATTCGGCCATGGTCGGCGCGGTCGGCGGCGAGGGCCTGGGCGATCTCGGCATCCGCTACGGCTACCAGCGCTTCATGCCCGAGGTGATGCTGGCCGTAGTCGTGATCCTGATCGTGCTGGTGCAACTGGTGCAATCGGCCGGCGAATGGATCGCCGCCCGTTTCGACAAGCGCGCGCCCCGCAACCGGGGCCGATAACCTGAAAGGACATCCCATGCGCAAATTCAGCCTTGCCGCCCTGACCTCGGCCCTCGCCCTCGCCGCCGGCATGGCCGCCGCCGAGGAAATCAAGGTCGGCGTCTCTCCGGGCGAACATGGCGAGATCATGGAAGAGGTCGCCAAGGTCGCCAAGGACAAGGGCCTGACCATCGACATCGTCGAATTCACCGATTACGTAGTGCCGAACCAGGCGCTGGCCGATGGCGACCTGCAGGCCAACAGCTTCCAGCACCAGCCCTATCTGGACAACCAGATCAAGGACCGCGGCTTCGCGCTGGTCAGCATCGCCAAGACCATCACCACCCCGATGGGCGTCTATTCGCAAAAGCTGAAATCGCTGGACGAGCTGCCCGAAGGCGCCAAAGTCGCGATTCCGAACGACCCGACCAATGGCGGCCGCGCGCTGCTGATCCTGCAGGACAAGGGCGTGATCACGCTGGCCGACGGCACCGGCCTCACCCCCTCGCCGCTGGACGTGACCGGGAATCCCAAGAACCTGCGCTTCCTCGAACTCGAGGCCGCGCAGCTGCCGCGCGCGCTGGCTGATGCCGACATCGCCATCATCAACACCAACTATGCGTTGGATGCCGGCCTCAACCCGAACGAGGACGCCATCGCCATGGAAAAGGCCGACAGCCCCTATGCCAACATCATCGTGGTGCGCCAGGGCGACGAGGACGCCCCCTGGGCCAAGCAACTGGTCGAGGCCTATCACGACCCGGCGGTGAAGCAGTTCATCGAGGAGAAATACCAGGGCGCCGTCATCCCGGCTTGGTGACCTTCTCGGTTTCCCAAATACCCCGGGGGAGTCGCGGCACGCGACGGGGGCAGAGCCCCCATCCCCCGCGCCACAAGGAAACGCCCCGCCGATACTGCGGGGCGTTTGCTCATTCCGGCCTCATGCTGCCGGTGCGGCGCAGCCGGTCGTGCCAGCTCAGCGCCTCCTCGATCAGATGCGGCGTATGCCCGCCCCGCGCCAGCGCCCGGTCGTGGTAATCCGCCAGCGCATCGCGCCATTCCGGGGCCACGCAGTTCTGCAGGACCACCCGCGCCCGCTCGCGCGGCGCAAGGCCGCGCAGGTCGGCCAGCCCCTGCTCTGTGACCAGGATGTCCACGTCATGCTCGGTATGGTCGACATGGCTGACCATCGGCACCACCGAGGAGATGGCCCCGGCCTTGGCCATGGACTTCGTCACGAAAACCGACAGATAGGCGTTCCTCGCGAAATCCCCCGAACCGCCGATGCCGTTCATCATCTGCGTGCCCATGACATGGGTCGAGTTCACGTTGCCGTAAAGGTCGAATTCCAGCGCCGTGTTGATGCAGATCAGCCCCAGCCGCCGCACCACCTCGGGGTGGTTCGAGATCTCCTGCGGACGCAGCACCAGCCGCGGCTTGAACTCGTGGAACCGCGCCATCACCTCGCGGTATTTCGGCGCCGAGAGCGTGATCGAGGAACCCGAGGCAAAGACCATCTTGCCCGCATCCATCAGGTCGAAGGTCGAATCCTGCAGGACTTCGGAATACATTGTCAGGTCGTGGAACGGGCTGTCGATGAACCCGTGCAGCACCGCGTTGGCGATGGTGCCGATGCCGGCCTGCAGCGGGTGCAGGTGGCCCGGCATCCGGGACTGCGCCACCTCGTGTTTCAGGAATTCGGTCAGGTGGCCGGCGATGGCGCGGGTCTCCTCGTCCGGATCCAGCACCGTCGAGGAGGAGTCGAGCTTGGTCGAGACGACGATGGCCGCGATGCGCTCGGGCGGCACCGGGATGAAGGGAAAGCCGACCCGGCTTTCCGGCGTCACCACCGGGATCGGCGTGCGGGTGGGGCGATAGGTGGGGATATAGATGTCGTGCAGCCCCTCCAGCGCCTCGGGCTGGCTCAGGTTGATCTCGACGATCACCTTCTCGGCCAGCAGCGCGAAGCTTGCCGAATTGCCGACCGAGGTGGTGGGGACGATGCCGCCGGTCTCGGTGATCGCCACCGCCTCGACGATGGCGATGTCCACCGGCGGCAGCTGGCAGGTGCGCAACTGCTCGACCGTCTCGGAGAGGTGCTGGTCGATATACATCACCTCGCCGGCGTTGATCGCACGGCGCAGCGCCGGGTCGGACATGAAGGGGATGCGGCGCGACAGCACCTGCGCCTCGGCCAGGGTCTTGTCAAGGTCGTTGCCGAGCGACGCCCCGGTCATCAGCGTCACCTTCAGCGGCTCGCGCCTGGCGCGCTCGGCCAGAGCCAGGGGCACCGCCTTGGCCTCGCCGGCGCGGGTAAAGCCCGACATGCCCAGCACCATGCCGTCGCGGATCAGGCTTGCGGCCTCTTCGGCGCTGACCACGCGCTCGCGCAGGGCCTTGTGGCGGATGCGGTGAAGGTGATCCTCGGTCATGGCAGCCTCCCTGATCTGGGCGGGATGATTAGGGCCTCTGCGCAGCAGTGACAAATCAACCCAGCCATGCACGCAAGGAAAGGCCGGCCCGAAGGCCGGCCCTGGCAAGATCGTTTCGCGCAGGGCTCAGCGGCGCCGGCCCAGCGACCAGGCCCCGTCGCCCAGCAGCGCCAGCGCCACCATGGTCACGGCCCAGAGCACCGGATACTCCCAGCCGCCGCCCGGATTGCTGAAGGTGAAGCCCGCGCCGCCATGGCCGAACCAGGCCGCGCCCAGCAGCACGGCGGCCAGCGCGAGCGCGACCTGGCGGGTAAAGATGCCGGCGATCAGCGCCAGCCCGCCCAGGATCTCGGCCAGCATGGTCAGCGGCCCCAGGATGCCCGGCAGGCCGATGGACTGGAAATAGCCGGCGGTTCCGGAAGGCGTGAAGACCAGCAGCTTGATCAGCCCGTGGACCAGGAACCAGATCCCGGTCGAGACCCGCAGGATGAAGGCGGCGATGTCGGCATTGCGCTCGGCCAGGGCCGGGGCGCTTGGGCTAAGGTCGGTCATGATGTGTTTCCTTGCAACTGTTCGCATGTCCGTTGCCCGACAGATAGCCCTTGGCGATTGTCGCGAAAATTGCCATATTCATGGAAATATTGTCGCCGATACGGGGATGGAATGGACAGGATCGACGGCATCCGCGCCTTTGTTGCCGTGGTCGATGCCGGCTCGTTCACCCGGGCGGGCGAGCGGCTGGGGATCTCGAACAAGCTGGTCAGCAAATATGTCGCGGCGCTGGAAGGGCAGCAGGGCGTCACGCTTCTGAACCGCACCACCCGCGCCCTGTCGCTGACCCCGGCGGGCGAGCGTTACCTTGCGGCGGCCCGCCGGGTGCTGGCGGCGGTCGAGGAACTGGACGCGCAGGCCCATGCCGAGGAGGGGATGCTGACCGGACGGCTGCGCATCAGCGCCCCGGTGGCCTTCGGCGAGATGTTCGCCACCACCCTGACCCGCGACTTCACCGCCGGCCATCCTGGGATCGAGATCGACCTGAACCTGACCGACCGCTATGTCGATCTGGCGGCCGAGGGCTTCGACCTGGCGCTGCGCATCGGCCAGCTGGCCGATTCCAGCCTGATCGCCCGCCGCATCGGCCAGGCCGAGGCCTGGGCGGTGGCGAGCCCCGCCTATCTGGACAGGCATCCGCGCCCCGCCCGTCCCGAGGAGCTGCGCGAGCATGTGAACATCCGCGACAGCAATACGCAGAATCCCGGCCGGGCGATCTTCCTGATCGAGGGCAAGGCGGTCAGCATCCCCCTGCCCGGCCGCATCACCGTGAACAGCGCCCAGGCGGTGCGGAAACTGGTGCTGGAGGGCGAGGGCGTGGCGCTGATCCCCAGCTTCGTCGTGGCGCAGGACGTGGCCCAGGGCCGGCTGCAGCGGCTGCTGCCGGATTTCCTGCGGCCGCAGCTGGACATCCAGGCGCTCTACCTGCCGCAGCCCTTCATGCCGCCGCGGCTTTCAGCCTATCTGGACCACCTTCGGGCGCGGCTTACGCCGCTGCTGAAAGCACCGCGCCCGGATTCATGATGCCCAGCGGGTCCAGCGTGGCCTTGATCGCCCGCATGGCCGCCAGCCGCGCCGGATCGCCCCAGCGTTCCAGGTCGCCGACCTTCAGCCGCCCGACCCCGTGCTCGGCCGAGAAGGAACCGCCGCGATCCACCACCATCTGATGCACCAGAAGCGACAGCGCCTTGCGCCGGTCGTCGTAATCCGCGCGATTGCGGCCCGGCGCCGGGAACAGGTTGTAGTGCAGGTTGCCGTCGCCCAGATGCCCGAAGCAGTTGATGCGCAGCCCCTCGCCCGCAAGCCGCGCGCCGGCGTCGCGGATGAAGCCGGCGATTTCCGACAGCGGCAGGCTGATGTCGTGGCTGGCGACGGCGCCGATGCGGCGGTTCGCCTCGGGGATATGTTCACGCAGGTGCCAGAAACCGGCCGCCTGCGCCCCCGATTGCGCGATCACCCCGTCGGAGACCAGGCCGCGCTCCATGGCGTCGATCAGCAGCCCCTCCAGCGCCGCCTCGGGGGCCAGCCCCTCGGGCAGGCCGACCTCGATCAGCACCGACCATTCGGCGCCGGGCAGCGGCTGGCGGATCTCGGGCAGAACCTCGGCCAGGAAGGCCAGCCCCTGGCCGCCGATCAGCTCGAAGGCGGTGACGCCGCCGGCCATGCGCCCCTCGGCCAGCGACAAGAGCGTCAGCGCCGCCTCGGGCGAGGGCACCTGCAGCATGGCGGTGCCGATCCCCGGCGGCGGCACCACCAGCTTGAGGCTGGCGGCGGTGACGATGCCCAGCGTGCCCTCGGCCCCGATCAAGAGGTCGCGCAGGTCGTAGCCGGTATTGTCCTTGCGCAGCCGCTTCAGGTCGTGGACGATGGATCCGTCGGGCAGCACCGCCTCGATCCCCAGGCAAAGCGCCCGCGCCGTGCCATAGCGCAGCGCGGTGACGCCGCCGGCATTGGTCGCAAGGCAGCCGCCGATGGCCGCAGTGCCCTGGCTGGCCAGCGACAGCGGGAACAGCCGCCCCGCCGCTTCCGCCGCGTCGCGCACGGCCTGCAGGGTCATGCCGGCCTCGGCCACCAGCACATTCTCTTCGGGCCAGATGCCGCGCAGCGCGGTCATCCGCTCCAGCGACAGGATCAGCGGCACAGGGCCATCCGGCATGACCTGCCCCGAGACCAGGCCGGTGCCGCCGCCGCGCGGGACGATGGCGACGCGGGCCTCGGCGCAGGCACGGACCACGGCGGCGACCTCATCCGTGCTGCGCGGCGCGGCGACCAGCCCGGCCCGGCCCAGATAGCGGCCGCGCGGCTCCTCCAGATAGGCGGGCGTCACCTCGCGCAGCACGCCTTCGGGCAGGCGCGCGGCCAGCGTTTCGTCGGCGGGATTCAGCATCAGCGCACCTCGGTCTTGCCGCGCCGGTCGTGGCGCAGGTTGGCGTAAAGCACATGATTGCGCCAGCGGCCGTTGATCTGCAGATAGCTTTGCGCCACGCCTTCATACTTGAAGCCGGAACGTTCCAGCACCCCGCGCGAGGGGGTGTTCTCGGGCAGGCAGGCGGCTTCGATGCGGCTCAGGTCCATCCCGGTGAAGGCGTGCTGCACCAGCGCGCCGATGGCCTCGCGCATATAGCCCTGCCGGGCAAAGGGCTGGCCGATCCAATAGCCGATGGTCGCCGATTGCGCCGGACCGCGGCGGATGTTGTCCAGCGTGATCGCGCCCAAAAGCGTGCCGTCGCGCCGGATCAGGAACAAGGGCAGCGCCGTGCCGTTGCGGCTGGCGCGCTGCGCCCAATAGACCCGGTTGGTGAAGCTGCGCTTGGTCAGGTGGTCGGGCGCCCAGACCGGCTCCCACGGGGTCAGGAAGGCGCGGCTTTCGATGCGCAGCGCCATCCAGGCCCCGAAATCCGCATGCGCCGGCAGGCGCAGCACCATCCGCTCGGTTTCCAGGCGCGGCGGACGGCGGCGCGAGAACATCAGGCGGCAAGCCTTTCGGCCAGCACCTCGCGCGAGGGCGCGCCCTCGACCGGCCCGTAAAGCGCCAGCGCCGGGCGGGCATGGGCGATCAGATGCTCGGCATGGGCGCGGATATCGGCGACGCTGACCGCGTCGATGCGCTCGGCCACCTCGGCGGGATCGGGCACCCGGCCCCAGATCGAGAGCGAGCGCGCCATGCGCTCGGCCTGCCCGGTCGGGCTTTCCAGCCCCATCAGCAGCCCGGCCTTGAGCTGCGCCCGCGCGCGGGCCACCTCGGCCTCGGTCATGTCCTCGGCCGACCGCTTCAGCTCGTCCACAGTCAGCGTCGCCAGGTCGGCGATCTGCTCGCCCGAGGTGCCGGCATAGATCGTCACCATGCCGGTATCGTCATGGAAGCCGCTTTGCGCGAAGATCGAATAGCACAGGCCCTTTTCCTCGCGCAGCTTCTGGAACAGGCGCGAGGACATGCCGCCCCCCACCGCCGAGGTCCAGATCTGCGCGGCGTAGAAATCCGGCGCCTGATAGCCCGGCCCCTCGAAGGCCAGCGCGAAATGCGCCTGCTCCAGCCCCTTGACGCGGCGGGCCTCGGCGCCCTGCCAGCGGGCGGGCTCGCGCGTGGTCAGCTTGCGGGCCGGCAGATGGCCGAAGATCGCCTCGACCTGGCGCAGGATGCGGTCGTGATCCACCGCGCCGGCAGCGGCGACGATCATGCGCTCGGGGCCGTAATGCTCGGTGATGAAGCCCGACAGGTCGGCGCGCTCGAAGCGGCTGACCCGCTCGGCCGGGCCCAGGATGGTGCGGCCCATGGGCTGGTCGGGATAGGCCGCCTCTTGCAGCCAGTCGAAGATCACGTCGTCGGGCGTGTCCAGCGCCTGGCCGATCTCTTGCAGGATCACGCCGCGCTCGACCTCGATCTCGCGCTGGTCGAAAACCGGATTCATCACGATGTCCGAGATCACATCCAGCGCCAGCTCGACATCCCCCGCCAGCACCCGCGCGTAATAGGAGGTCACGTCGCGCGAGGTATAGGCGTTGATATAGCCGCCGACATTCTCGATCGACTCGACGATCTCCAGCGCGCTGCGCCGGGCGGTGCCCTTGAAGGCCATATGCTCCAGGAAATGGGCGATGCCGTTCTGCTCGGCGCGCTCGTCGCGGCAGCCGGCATTGACCCAGATGCCGATGGCGGCGGAATGCAGGCCGGGCATGTCGCGGCTGACGACGCGCAGGCCGTTGGGCAAGGTGCTGATGCGGATCTGATTCAAGCTGTTCTCCGTTCAAGGATCAGCGATTTAATGGCCTCGGCGTCGTTTGCAATACGGGTGATGCGCTCGTCGCGGTCGAAAAGGTCGGCCATATGCGGCGGCAGAGGCGGGCGGATGCCCACGGCGGCCTCGACCGCATCGGGGAATTTCGCCGGATGCGCGGTCGAAAGCGAGATCATCGGCACGCCCGGCCGCAGATGCTCGCGCGCCACCTTCACGGCGACGGCGGTATGCGGGCAGATCACCTCGCCCGTCTCCGCGCGGATGGTGGCGATCATCGCGGTGGTTTCCTCCTCGGAGGCGCGGCCCGAGACATAGGTCTCGCGCAGCGCCTGCAGCGCGCCCTGGCTGATGGCGAAGCCGCCGGATTTCAGCTCCTCCATCAGCGCCGCCACGGCATTGCCGTCATGGCCGTAGGCCAGCCACAGCGCGCGCTCGAAGTTCGAGCTGACCTGGATGTCCATCGAGGGGCTGATCGAGGGCGCGACCGTGCCCACCCGGTATTCGCCGCCGGTCAGCGCCCGGTGCAGGATGTCGTTCTGGTTGGTGGCCACGACCAGCCGGCCGATGGGCAGACCCATGGCCTTGGCGATGGAGCCGGCGAAGACATCGCCGAAATTCCCGGTCGGCACGGTGAAGTCCACCGCGCGGCCCGGCGCGCCCAGGCTGACGGCGGCGGTGAAGTAATAGACGATCTGCGCCAGCACCCGCGCCCAGTTGATCGAGTTCACGCCCGCAAGCCCGACGGCGTCGCGGAAGCCGTGGTCGTTGAACAGGTCCTTCAGCCGCGCCTGGCAGTCGTCGAATGTGCCGTCGACGGCCAGCGCGTGGACATTGGCCTCGGCGGGCGTGGACATCTGCCGGCGCTGCACCTCGCTGACGCGGCCATGCGGATACATGATGAACACGTCCACGTTGGGCAGGCCCTTGAACGCCTCGATGGCGGCCGAGCCGGTATCGCCCGAGGTCGCGCCCAGGATCGTGACCCGCTGCCCCGAGCGCGCCAGCGCCAGCTGGAACAGCTGGCCGATCAGCTGCATGGCGAAGTCCTTGAAGGCCAGCGTGGGGCCGTGGAACAGCTCTAGCAGGTGATGGCCGGGGGCAAGCTGGACCAGCGGCGCGCGGGCGATGTGGTCGAATGCCTGATAGGCGCGGGCGATGGCATCCCGCAGCTCGGCATCGCTGAAGCTTTCGCCGACGAAGGGGCTGGTGACGCGGCGCGCGACCTCCTCATAGGGCAGGCCCTCGAAGCGGGCGATCTCCTCGGCCGAGAACATCGGGATCGCCTCGGGCAGATACAGCCCGCCGTCCCGCGCCAGCCCGGTCATCATCGCCTGTTCGAAGTCCAGGACCGGAGCCCGCCCCCGAGTCGAAACGTAACGCATCGCGTCCCCCTAGAATTGCCGCTGCCTGATACGCCAGATCAGCGCCACTGTCATCCCTGCCCAGACCGCAGCGATCATGAACCATTGCACGGCATAGCTCAGGTGATTGTTCGGGATGCCCTCGACCGCCACCGGGATCGGCGCGACGCCCTGCGCATCGCCGCGGACCTCGGCCGCGACCACCAGGATCGGCTCGGTCCCCAGCTGCGCGGCCATGGCGGGCACGTCGCGGGCGAACCAGACATTCTCGGCCAGGTTGGGCGCGGGCGTGGCGCTGCCCTTCTCGTCGGGCCAGTGCAGGTTCCCCGCCACCTCCAGCCGCGTGGGCGGGCGCGGGTCGCGCTTATGGTCCTGGTCGACGAAGCCGCGGTCAAGCAGGATCTTGCGCCCGTCATCGGTGACGAAGCCCGAGACGACCTGATAGCCGCCGCCCGACTCGCGCGTGCCGGAGAGCACGTCGATCTCCTCGCCCGTGGTCTGGCCCGAGACCAGCACCGGCAGATATTTCATCGACGGGTCCACCGCCGCGGGCAAGGGCACTGGCCGGCCCTCGATCCGGCTCTGGATCTGGGCGATCATGCCCTCCTTCCAGTCCAGCCGCTTGAGCTGCCAGAGGCCAAGCGAGATCAGGATGGCGCAGCCCGCCACGCCGACGATCAGCGGGAACAGGTAACGGCGCATGGGCGGGCCTCCAAAGCAAACGGCGCGGGAACTCCTGCCCCGCGCCGTGGAAATGTCAGTCGGGATCAGCGGCCCCAGATATAGATCACGACGAAGAGGAACAGCCAGACCACGTCGACGAAGTGCCAGTACCAGGCGGCGGCCTCGAAGCCGACATGCTGCTGCTGGGTCATCTGGCCGCGCAGCAGGCGGATCAGGCAGACGAACAGGAAGATCGTGCCGATGATGACATGCGCGCCGTGGAAGCCGGTGGCCATGTAGAAGGTGCCGGCATAGACCGTGTCGGCCAGGCCGAAGGCGGCATGGCTGTATTCATAGGCCTGCAGGCCGGTGAAGCAGATGCCCAGGATCACCGCGACGATCAGGCCGTTGATCGTGGTCTTGCGGTCGCCCTCGTGCACGAAGGCGTGGTGGGCCCAGGTCACGGCGACGCCCGACAAGAGCAGGATCAACGTGTTGATCAGCGGCAGGTGCCAGGGGTCGAAGGTGACGATGCCTTCCGGCGGCCAGACGCCGTCCTTGATCGGGCTGTCCGGCCCCATCGGATACATGGCGTTCTTGATGAAGGCCCAGAACCAGGCGACGAAGAACATCACCTCGGACATGATGAACAGGATGAAGCCGTATTGCAGGCCGATGCGCACGACCGGGGTATGTTCGCCCGACTCGCCCTCGCGCACCACGTCCGCCCACCAGCCGAACATCACATAGAGCACGCCCACCAGACCGATCAGGAACAGCCAGGGCGCACCGCCCTTCATCCACATGACCGCCCCGGTCAGCATCACGAAGGCGCCGACCGCGCCGAGGAAGGGCCAGATCGATGGCGGCAGAATCTGATAGTCGTGGTTCTTTACATGGGCCATGGCTGCATTCCCGGCTGTTGCTGGTTCTTGTTGCTCAGTTTACGGTCGGTTCCGTCTTCCGGTCCAGCGCCGCCTGTTTCGGCGCCGGCGGATCGGTCCGGTGGAAGGTATAGGACAGGGTGATGTCGCGGATGCGGCCCGCGTCGCGGTCTTTGACCAGATCGGCATCGACGAAGAAGCTGACCGGCATCTCGACCCGCTCACCCGGTTGCAGCACCTGCTCGGTAAAGCAGAAGCATTCGATCTTGTTGAAGAAATAGCCTGCGGCATCCGGCGCCACGTTATAGCTGGCCGTGCCGGTGACGGGCTCGTCGGTATTGTTGATCGCCTCGTAGAAGGCGATGGCGTTCTCGCCGATCTTCAGTTCGATCTCGCGCTGCATCGGACGGAAGGTCCAGCCGAGATTGGGATCGACATTGGCGTCGAAGCGCACGCGGATCTTTTCGTCCAGCACGGTGTCCGAGGCCGCCTCGGCCACGTTGGTGGTGCCGCCGAAGCCGGTCACCTTGCAGAACCAGGAATAGAACGGCACCGCCGCCCAGCTGAGCGCGCCCATCAGCACCACGACGCCGGCCAGCATGGCCACGGTGCGGCCGTTCGATCTTGGCTTGTCGGTCATTGGCCTGCCTCCTGCGGCGCGCCCTGCCCGGCGGCCGGGACGCCCGGCGCCGCGACGGGCGCGGGGTTGCGCGCCGGCGGGTTCGGATCCTCGGGCAGCATCGAGGCGCGCGGGCGGTGGTCGTAGCCCTGCATCATGTCGCCCTGGGTGATCTTGACCACCGAGAGCCCGAAGACCAGCGCCACGAAGGCCAGCAGCACGACCAGAAGGCCGATGTTGCGGCTGCGCCGGCGCTTGTGCAATTCGTGTTCGACCTGGGGCAGCATCACCATCCCCCCACCCAATGCTGGATCAGCAGCGCCAGGAAATGCAGGAATGTGTAATAAAGCGACAGGCGGAAATAGCGCTTCTCGACCTTGTAGCCGTCGGCCCGGGCCTCGTCCTCGTTGCGGCGCAGGATGCGCCAGCCGCCGGCGATGAACAGCGCGTTCAGCACCACCGAGACCGCCAGGTAGAGCGGCCCGCCGACCGAGGTGAAGCCCAGCCAGATCGCGAAGGGCGCCAGCACCAGCGTATAGGCGAAGATGTGGCGGCGCGTCACCTTGCGGCCGTGGGTCACGGTCAGCATCGGCACGCCGGCCTTGGAGTAATCCTCCTTCATGAACAGCGCCAGGGCCCAGAAATGCGGCGGCGTCCAGAAGAAGATCAGCGCGAACATCAGAAGCGATTCCAGGCTGATGCCGCCGGTGGCGCAGGCCCAGCCGATCATCGGCGGGAAGGCCCCGGCCGCGCCGCCGATGACGATGTTCTGCGGCGTCGAGCGCTTCAGCCAGATCGTATAGACCACGGCATAGAAGAAGATGGTGAAGGCCAGGAACCCGGCCGCGAACCAGTTCGCCGCCAGCCCCAGCATCATCACCGACAGACCGGACAGGGCAATGCCGACCGCCAGCGCCTCCTGCGGGGCGACGCGGCCCGAAGGCACGGGACGGCCCGCGGTCCGCTTCATCACCGCGTCGATATCGGCGTCATACCACATGTTGAGGGCGCCCGAAGCGCCGCCCCCCAGCGCGATGAACAGCACCGCGCAGAAGGCGACGAAGGGGTTGACCGGCTGCGGGGCGATCCACAGCCCGACGAAGGCCGTGAACACCACCAGGGACATGACCCGCGGCTTCAGCAGCGCGACATAGTCGCCGAAGCCCGCCTCTGCGGGCCCCTCATATGCGTTGATATCGGCCACGGCCCGACCTTACTCCGCCGAAGCCAGCTGGACGGGCTTGGCCGGCAGGTAATCCGAGGCGTCGGCGGCGAATTCTTCCTTCGCGCCGGCCAGCCAGGCGTCGTATTTCTCCTGGCTGACGGCTTTGACCACGATGGGCATATAGGCGTGGTTGATGCCGCAAAGTTCCGAGCACTGGCCGAAATAGACGCCTTCCTCATCGACCGAGAACCACAGCTGCGCGATGCGGCCCGGCACGGCGTCCTGCTTGACGGCGAAGGCCGGGACGGTCCAGGCGTGGATCACGTCGGTCGCGGTCACCTGGACCAGCACCTTCTTGCCGACCGGCACCACGACCGGGTTGTCGGTGGCCAGCAGGTATTCGTCCTCGGAGTAACCGGCATCGGCCAGCGCGTCCTTCTCCAGCATCAGTGCGTCGAAGGCCACGCCGTCATTGGGATATTCATAGGACCAATACCACTGGTGGCCGATGGCCTTGATCACCAGGTCCGGGTCGTTGGGCATTTCCTGGCTGCGGAACAGGATCGGCAGCGAGAAGGCGCCGATGGCCACCAGGATCAGCACCGGAACCAGGGTCCAGATCACCTCGATCGGGGTGTTGTGGGTGAAGCGCGCCGGCACCGGATTCGCCCGGCGGTTGTAGCGGACGATGCAGATCAGCAGCAGAAGGCAGACGAAGATCGTCACGGCGGTGATGATGTAGAGCACGAAATGATCCAGCCATTGCTGGTCATGCGCCAGCGGGCTGGATGCCGGCTGGAAGCCCATGCCGCCGTTCACCGGCTTGCCGATCACGGGCAGGTCGCCCAGCACGTCCTGCGCCATGGCCGGAACGGCCGTCATCGTCGCAAGTCCAAGGCCCGTCACCGCCGCAAATCCGCGGCGCATCGTCGCAATCGCCATCTTCCCATCCCGTTGCCTACAGTGCCGCCGGCAGGCCATGGTCTTGCGGCCCGGCCGGCATCGGTGCTGCACCAGAACCATATCTTACCCCGGCGGGCAAGCCATACCTATCGACTTCCGACCAAAAAACCCCTAGGCGAGGCAGGAAGGCAAGGACAGGTTCCATGACAGACGCTTCGTTTTCGCCCTTCCGCACGCATCTCGACCAGGACCGCGCGCTGCGCATCCTGCGCGACGCCCTGTCCGGGGCCGACGACGGCGAGCTGTTCCTGGAACGCTCGCGATCCGAGGCGCTGGTCTATGACGACGGCCGCCTGCGCACCGCCAGCTACGATGCCGAGCAGGGCTTCGGCCTGCGCGCCGTGCGAGGCGAGGTCACCGGCTACGCCCATTCGACCGAGATCGACGAGGCGTCGCTGAAGACGGCCGCCGAGACCGTGCGCCTTGCGGTGGGCAGCGGCGGCGGCACGCTGGCCCTGCCCCCGGAGGGCGAGATCCGGCCGCTTTATGCCGCCATCGATCCGGCCGAGGCCGTGCCCTTCGCCGCCCGCGTGGCGCTGCTGCGGGAAATCGACGCCTTTGCGCGCGGGCTCGACCCGCGGGTGGTGCAGGTCTCGGCCAGCATCGCCACCTCGGTGCAGGAGGTGGCGATCCTGCGCCCCGAGGGCGGGCTTGCCACCGACATCCGGCCGATGGCGCGGCTGAACGTCTCGGTGATCGTGGAATCCAACGCCCGCCGCGAATCGGGAACCGCCGGCGGCGGCGGCCGCGTCGCGCTGGAGGGGCTGATCGCGCCCGAGCACTGGCAGGGGCTGGCGCGCGAGGCGCTGCGCATCGCGCTGGTCAACCTGCGCTCGGTCCCCGCGCCCGCCGGGGTGATGGACGTGGTGCTGGGCCCCGGCTGGCCCGGCATCCTGCTGCACGAGGCCGTCGGCCACGGGTTGGAAGGCGATTTCAACCGCAAGGGCCATTCGGCCTTCGCCGGGCTGATGGGCCAGCGCGTCGCGGCGCCGGGCGTGACCGTGGTGGACGACGGCACCATCCCGGACCGGCGCGGCTCGATCTCGGTCGATGACGAGGGCACGGCGCCCGGCCGCAACGTGCTGATCGAGGACGGGATTCTGGTCGGCTACATGCAGGACCGCCAGAACGCCCGGCTGATGGGAGTGGCGCCGACCGGCAACGGCCGGCGGCAGAGCTATGCCCATGCGCCGATGCCGCGCATGACCAATACCTTCATGCTGGCAGGGCCGGACGACCCGGCCTCGATCCTCGCCGGGCTCGAGGACGGGATCTATGCGGTGGGTTTCGGCGGCGGCCAGGTGGACATCACCAACGGCAAGTTCGTGTTTTCCTGCACCGAGGCCTATCGCGTCAGGAACGGCCAGGTCGGCGACCCGATCCGCGGCGCGACGCTGATCGGCGACGGCGCCACCGCCTTGCAGCAGATCCGCGCCATCGGCAACGACCTGTCTCTGGACCCGGGAATCGGCAATTGCGGCAAGCAGGGACAATGGGTCCCGGTCGGAGTCGGCCTGCCCACGCTGCGCATCGGCGGGCTGACCATCGGCGGCTCTGCCTCATAATCCGGTGTTGTCTCAAGGCGTTGAAAGAAATTTTCCCCGGCTAACCCATTCTTAACCATTGCCATGCGATGACTCGGCCTGCGGATGAGGCACAGGCAGGGACATGATGGCAAGACCGCTTTCTTTCGACCCCCACCACACCCCACTCACCCCGAAGGGGAACGGGCTCGCCGCCCTGCGCCTCATCCGCTCTCGCAAGGTCGGGCCCGCGACCTTCCACCGGCTGCTGGCCGAACATGGCAGCGCCGAAGCGGCGCTGGCCGCCCTGCCCCGGATCGCGCAAGCCGCGGGCATCGCCGATTACACCCCCTGCCCGGCGGCCGCGGCCGAGGCCGAGATCGCGGCCGGCCATCGCGCTGGCGCCCGGCTGCTGGCCTGGGACGACCCGGATTATCCCGCCCTGCTGCGCGAGGTGGCCGAGGCGCCGCCGGTCCTGTGGCTGCGCGGCGACGCTTCCGTGCTGACGCGCATGCCGGTGGCGGTGATCGGGGCGCGCAATGCCTCGTCGCTGGGCCTGCGCATGGCGCGCGGCCTGGCCTCGGGCCTGTCGCAATCGGGCGCGGTGGTCGTCGCGGGGCTGGCGCGCGGCATCGACACCGTCGCGCATGAGGCGGCGCTGGCAACCGGCACCATCGCGGTCATGGCCGGGGGCATCGACAGGATCTATCCGGCCGAAAACGCCGCGCTGGCCGAGGCGATCTGCGAAACCGGCCTGCTCGTCACCGAGCAGCCGCCGGGGACCGAGCCGGTGGCCCGGCATTTCCCGGCCCGCAACCGCATCATCTCTGGCCTCGCGCGCGCCGTGGTGGTGGTCGAGGCGGCGCATCGCTCGGGCAGCCTGATCACCGCGCGCTGCGCGCTGGACCAGGGCCGCGAGGTGATGGCGGTGCCCGGCCATCCGATGGACGCGCGGGCCGGCGGCTGCAATGCGCTGATCCGCGACGGCGCGGTGCTGGTGCGCAATTCGGCCGATGTGCTGGCCGCCCTGCAATCGAACGGCCAGGCGGCCGGGGAGGCGACTGGGGAAGCGACCGGGGCGACAGCTTCGGCGCCGGGCGCCGCCGCGGCCCCCTCGCCCGTTCCGGCGCCTGTCCCGGCCCGGACCGGGGCGCGGACCCTGCAACCGGCCGCCGTCGC
The DNA here is from genome assembly GCF_000513975.1 of Paracoccus sp. J55. Taxonomy (NCBI): domain Bacteria; kingdom Pseudomonadati; phylum Pseudomonadota; class Alphaproteobacteria; order Rhodobacterales; family Paracoccaceae; genus Paracoccus; species Paracoccus sp. J55. Next base: position 166,326 of record NZ_AZVA01000006.1, on the reverse strand, counting down.
GCGCCGGCTTGCCGAGCTGGGCCATGGCCTGCGCCGCAAACCGGCCGAAACCCTGCCCTGCCAGGGTGGCCCGGTGAATCTCGAAGCGCGGATCCTGTCCCGGCTCGGCCCCAGCCCGACGGACGAGAACCTGCTGATCCGCGACCTGGGCCTGCCGGCCGCCGTTCTGGCCCCCGCTCTGCTGACGCTGGAGCTTTCCGGCCGCGTCCAGCGCCTGGCCGGCGGCAAGCTGGCGCTGACCGGCGCCTGAACCCGGCGCCGGGCCGCTTCCGGAGCGCAGCGCGGAACAGCCGATCACGGGACGGTCACGGCCATGTTTGGGAACCGCGCCCCGCACCGAAGGTTGACTGGCCATCACGCGACCATCGGAAGAGGACCGACATGCGGCGCATCTACAAGACGACGACTGCGATCGTGACCTGCCTGTCCCTGATTGCCCCGCAGCTGGCGGCGGCGCAGGACCAGCAGGCGCAGGAGGAGGGTGGGCAGCTTATCCTGCCAAGGGACCAGGCCGGCCAATCCGACGACGATCAGGCGCAGGAGCCCCGTGCCGAGGAAAGCGGCGAGGCAGGGGCCGGACAAGCGCAGGAAGAACCCGAGGAGCCGCAAGCGGAGGCTGCCGGGAACGCGGCCGAGCCCGATGCGCCGGCCCAGGACGGCCCGGCCGGGCTGCCGCAGGCCGAACAGCAGGCCGAGCAACCGCAAAGCGGGGCTGACGCCGCACCCGAGGATCCGCAGGCACCATCGGCCGCGGACGCTCCGGCGGCCAAGCCCGAGGTGACGCAGGCCGAGGAGCCGCGTCCCAAGCCGCCGGTGGTCGAAGCCGATGAGCCGGCCCCGAGACCCGGGACCGGCGCGGGCGAGCAGCAGCAGGCCGCGCCTCCCGCCGCCAAGCCCGACACGCCCGAAACCGTCACCGGCGCCGATCCCTCGCCCGAGCAGCGGCCGCAGCAGGACGCACCCGCGCCGGAAGGGGCGTCTCCGGCCGGATCCGAGCCGTCCCTGGATGCCGAGGCGCTGCAGGAAGCACGCGAACCCGCGCCGGGCGAGCCGCAGACCGAGCAACCGTCCCCGCAGCAGGCGGAACCCGCCGCCCAGCCCCAGAACGGCGCGGAACAGCAGCAAGAGGCCCGCGAAGGCCAGCCAGACGCCGAGCGTCCGCAAACGCCGGACGCGCAGGAGCTCGAGCAGCGCTTGCAGGAGCAGGTCGAGGGTCAGCCCGAATCCGGCCAGACCCAGTCGGGCGAGTCTGAGCCCGATGCGCAGCGCGCGGTGGACGGCGAGCAGCCGGATGCGCAGGAGTTGGAACGCCGCTTGCAGGAACAGGCCGACCAGACCGAGCCGCAGCCCGGCCAACCCCAGCCGGGCGAAGCCCAGCCCGGCGAGCAGCAGGCCGAGGACGGCCAGCAACCCGATCAGCAGGAGCTCGAGCGCCGCTTGCAAGAGCAGGCCGACCAGACCGAGCCGCAGTCCGGCGAAGCCGCCGAGGTGCAGGCGCCCGAGGCGCAGGTCCAGCCGAATGCCGTGGCGCAGCGCGCCGCCGAGCAGGGCGCGGCCGCCGCGGCCGCCGCTTTGGCCGCCAGCGCCGAAGGGGGCGAGGGCGAAGTGAACGAAATGCAGATCACCGACGAGAACGCGCGCAGCTCGGCCGAGGAATTCGCCACCTCGGTCGCCCAGGCTTTGCAGGAACAGCAGCGCGCCGCCGAGGCCGGGTCCGAGGAAGTCCGCCGCGACGATGACGACAAGGGCAAGGACATCGCCAAGATGCTCCTGGCCGGGGCGGCGGGCTTTGCGGTCGGCCAGATGCTGTCCAACGACCGGCAGGTGGCGCTGAACACTGGCGACCGCGTGGTGGTGACCCTGCCCGACGGCAGCCAGCAGGTGATCAAGGACGACAACGCCCTGCTCTACCAGCCCGGCTCGAACGTGCGGACGGAAACCTTCGGGGACGGCTCGACCCGCACCACGGTGCTGCGCGCGGATGGCAGCCGCGTCGTCACCATCCGCGACGCGAACATGAACATCCTGCGCCGCACGCTTGTCCGCGCCGATGGCAGCGAGACGCGGCTGATCGACGACACCGCGGCGGAGCCGGTGCAGATCTCGGCCCTGCCCGCGCCGCCGCCGGTCCGCATCAACCGCGAGCGCATGGACGAGGCGGCGCTGCGCGAGGCGCTGCGGCGCGAGGCGGCGATCGACCGGCGCTTCAGCCTGGGCCAGATCCGCGACATCCCCGAGGTGCGCGCCCTGGTCGCCCCGGTGAACGTGCCCGAGATCACCTTCGACACCGGCTCCTCGGCCATCACCCCGGATCAGGCGCAGCAACTCGCGACGCTGGGCAAGGTGATCCGCGACAGCATCGACCAGAACCCGCGCGAGATCTACATGATCGAGGGCTATACCGACGCCGTCGGCTCGGATGCCGCCAATCTGGCCCTGTCCGACCGCCGCGCGGAATCGGTGGCGCTGGCGCTGACGGAATATTTCCAGGTGCCGCCGGAAAACATGGTGGTGCAGGGCTATGGCGAGCAGTTCCTGCTGGTCCCGACCGACGGGCCGGAGCGGCAGAACCGCCGTGTCGCCGTGCGCCGGATCACCGATCTGCTGGCGCAGAACTGACGGCCGGGCCTTGCGGTCCCGGGGTCGTCACGCCCGGGGCCGCGGGATGGAAGCGAGGCAAGCCGCGGGGCCCGTCCCCGCGGCTGACGGCTGTTTTCTGCACGACCCCACCAAATCGGAAGGGCACGCTACGAAGCGCCAGCCATCGGAGAGACGATGGTTTGGCGCTTCGAGCAATTCTCCTCGCCCGAGAACCGGCTCTCTCCTGCCTGCATATGCCCGGCCGAGGCAGAAGACCCTCGGCCAGGGCATGGCCGACCTCCACAAGCACCGGGGGGCAATTCGCGGTATCCCGCCAGCCGGGCGAGGCGCGCCGGAGGCTCGCCGTGCCGGCTTCTACGGCCGGAAAACGTGACGGGACGTGATCGGCCGGCAACGAACCGCCCGCGATGCGCTGAAGGTCGTGTCGTCCAAGGTGGAGATTCGCGCTTGCCATGCGGCGGATCAGCAGCCCGCCGCCCCTCTTCTGCCTAGGGAAACCCAAGGCGGTCCGCCGGCGCCCCCTCTGCGGAGGCGGGGCCCACCGCGGGTCTGCCGGTTCAGGAACGGGGCAGATCCTCGGCCCCGGGGTTTCGCGGCTCGGCGCTCCCCGGCGGGAGGGGTGAATCCGGAAGTCCCGTGCTGCGACACGGCCGCACCGGCCCCCACATGCAGGCCGGGACGCGCCGGCAAAGGGCCGGAAACGGCGGCTGTCCGGTTCCGGCCGGGCGCTCAGCCCAGCGAATAGCCGGTGCCGCGCACCGTGCGCACCGGGTTGTCGCCGCCATAGGCCATGAGCGCCTTGCGCAGCCGGCCGACATGGACGTCGATGGTGCGGGTGTCGACATAGATGTCGCGGCCCCAGACCCGGTCCAGCAATTGCTCGCGCGTCCAGACCCGGCCGGGCTTTTCCATCAGGGTCGAGAGCAGCCGGAACTCGGTCGGACCCAGATGCAGCGGCTGGCCGGCGCGGAACACCCGATGCTCGGCCGCATCCAGGATGATGTCGCCGAAGCTCAGCCGCTCGCCCATCGAGGCAGGGCGGGTGCGGCGCAGCTGGGTGCGCAGCCGCGCCATCAGCTCGACCACGGAATAGGGCTTGACCACGTAATCGTCGGCGCCGGTCTCCAGCCCGCGCACCCGGTCCACCTCCTCGGACCGCGCCGAAAGCATGATGATCGGGATCTGCCGGGTCGAGGGATCGGCCTTGACCCGGCGGCAGACCTCGATGCCCGAGACGTTGGGCAGCATCCAGTCCAGCACGATCAGGTCGGGCTGTTCCTCGGCCACCAGCAGCATCGCCTCGTCGCCGTTCTCGGCCAGCACCACGTCGAAGCCCTCGGCCTCGAGGTTGTATTTCAGCACCTCGCGCTGTGCGCCTTCGTCCTCGACGACCAGAACACAGGGTTGGGTCTGTGCCATGGATCAGGCCCCCTCCATGCGCGGCACGCTTTCCCCCTTGGGACGCGGGTCCTCGGGCAGCTCGCCGGTGGCCAGATAGATCACCTGCTCGGCGATGCCGGTGGCGTGGTCGCCCATGCGCTCGATGTTCTTGGCGATGAAATGCAGGTGCATGCAGGCGGTGATGTTGCGCGGATCCTCCATCATATGGGTCAGGAACTCGCGGAACAGCGCGTTATACATCTGGTCCACTTCCAGGTCGCGCTTGCGCACGTCGGCGGCCAGCGCCGCGTCGCGCTGGATATAGCTGTCCAGGGCGTCCTTCATCATCGCCTCGACCGTGGCGGACATGCGCCGCAGCGCCATGCCGGCGCCCTCGATGGCGGGCATCTCGGCCAGCACGTCGCTGCGCTTGGCGATGTTCTTGGCGTAATCGCCCACCCGCTCGAGGATATGCGAGATCTTGATGACCGACAGCACCATGCGCAGGTCGGTGGCCCGCGGCGCGCGCAGCGCGATCAGCCGCGCGGCCTCCTCGTTGATCTGATGCTCCAGCGCGTCGATGGCCTTGTCGCGGCGGCGGATGTCGTCGGCCAGCTCGCCGTCGCGGGTCTCCAGCGCGATGGCGGCGTCGTGGATGGCGCTTTCGACCATGCCGCCCATCTTGACCACCAGCGCCTGCACGGTTTCCAGGTCGCGGTCGAAGGCCGAGAGGATATGCCGTTCGTTGTTCATGTCTTTTCCTTTCCGGCCTAGCCGATGCGGCCCGAGATGTAGCTTTCGGTCCGCGGATCGCGCGGATTGGTGAAGATGTCGTCGGTATTGCCGTATTCCACCAGATTGCCGAGGTGGAAGAAGGCGGTCTTCTGGCTGACGCGCGCCGCCTGCTGCATGGAATGGGTCACGATCACCACCGAGAATTCGGCGCGCAACTGGTCGATCAGCTCCTCGACCTGGCTGGTGGCGATCGGGTCCAGCGCCGAACAGGGCTCGTCCATCAACAGCACCTCGGGCTGGGTCGCCACGGCGCGGGCGATGCAGAGCCGCTGCTGCTGGCCGCCGGACAGGCCGGTGCCGGGCTCCTGCAGCCGGTCCTTGACCTCGTTCCACAGCGCCGCGCCGCGCAGCGACTTCTCGACGATCTCGTCCAGCTCGGCGCGGTTGCGCGCAAGGCCGTGGATGCGCGGGCCATAGGCCACATTGTCATAGATCGATTTCGGGAAGGGGTTCGGCTTCTGGAACACCATGCCGACGCGGGCGCGCAGCTGCACCGGGTCGACCCGCCTGTCGTAGATGTCCTCGCCGTCCAGCGTGATCCGGCCCTCGACCCGGCTGTTCTCGATGGTGTCGTTCATGCGGTTCAGGCAGCGCAGGAAGGTCGATTTCCCGCAGCCCGAGGGACCGATGAAGGCGGTCACGGTCTTGTCCAGCAGGTCGACGTCCACATCCTTGATCGCCTGCTTCTCGCCGTAATAGACCTGCACATCCCGGGCCGAGATCTTGATTTCCGTCTGGTCCACGCTGCGCTCCAGAAGTCTCATGTCGTTCATATCGGGTCTCCTTCCCGGATTTACCACCGGCGCTCGAACTTGCGGCGCAGATAGATGGCGAGGAGGTTCATGCAGAGCAGGAACACCAGCAGCACGATGATCGCCCCCGAGGCGCGCTCGATGAAGGCGGGGTCGGCGCGCTGGGTCCAGTTGTAGACCTGGACCGGCAGGGCCGAGGCCGGCTCGAACAGCCCGTCCGGCGGCGCCGAGGGGACGTTGCGGACAAAGGCCACCATGCCGATCAGCAGCAGCGGCGCGGTTTCGCCAAGCGCCTGCGCCAGGCCGATGATGGTGCCGGTCAGGATGCCCGGCATGGCCAGCGGCAGGACGTGGTGGAACACCGACTGCATCTTCGAGGCCCCCACCCCCAGCGCCGCGTCGCGGATCGAGGGCGGCACCGCCTTCAGTGCCGCGCGGGTGGCGATGATGATGGTGGGCAGCGTCATCAGCGTCAGCACCAGGCCGCCGACGATGGGCGCCGATTGCGGCAGGCCGGCGAAGTTGATGAAGGCGGCCAGGCCCAGGATGCCGAAGACGATCGAGGGCACGGCGGCGAGGTTCGAGATGTTGACCTCGATGATATCGGTCCAGCGGTTCTTCGGCGCGAATTCTTCCAGGTAGATCGAGGCGGCGACGCCGATCGGCACCGCCAGCACCAGCACCACCAGCATCATGTAGAACGAGCCGAGGATGGCGATGCCGACCCCCGCCGCCTCGGGGCGCTGGTCCGAGGCGTCGGGGCTGGTCAGGAAGGACCAGTTCCACTGCGTCGCGAGCATGCCCTGCGCCTTGAGCGCATCGGCCAGCTGCAGCTGCGCCGGCGAGGTATTGGCATCGCGCGCCGCGCTCTCCATGCTGACGCGGCCCTTGTAATAGCCGTCCACCCGGCCGTTCACCAGCACCCGGGTCTCGACGGTCTGGCCGATCAGTTCGGGGTCGGCCAGCACGCGGTTGCGCAGCTGGGCCGACGCCTCCTTGGAGATCAGGCCCGAAACATCCTTGTCGGACAGGTCGGCCGCGGCGATGCCCTTGTCGGCGATGGCCTGTTGCAGCGATTGCTCCAAGATCCTGCCATAGGTCAGGGTCAGGACCTTGCGGATTTCGGCGGGGTCGCGGTTGCCGGTCTTGTCGAGCTGCGCGGCGTCCAGCGTCACCGGGATTTCCAGATAGGTCTGGCGAAAGGCCCCGATCCCGCCGGTCAGGATGGTGAAGAGCAGGATCATCAGCATGACCATCGAGATCACGATGGCGGCCAGGCCATAGGCGCGGAACCGCGCCTCGGCGGCATTGCGCTTGCGGGTCCGCGGATCGGCAGCCAGCAGCGAGGGCCGGGGCTGCGCGCCGTGAAGGGTTGCGTCGCTCATTCGTACTGCTCCCGGTATTTGCGCACGACGTAGAGGGCGACGATGTTCAGCCCCAGCGTGATGACGAAAAGGGTCAGGCCAAGCGCGAAGGCGACCAGCGTCTCGGGCGCGGCGAAGTCGTTGTCGCCGGTCAGCTGGCTGACGATCTTGACGGTGATCGTGGTCATGGCCTCGAACGGGTTCAGGTCCATGCGGGCGGCGGCGCCCGCGCCCAGCACGACGATCATCGTCTCGCCGATGGCGCGCGAGGCGGCCAGCAGCACGGCGCCGACGATGCCCGGCAGCGCCGCGGGCAGCACCACCTTGCGCACGGTTTCCGACTGCGTCGAGCCGAGGCCGAGCGCGCCATCGCGCAGGGATTGCGGCACGGCGTTGATGATGTCGTCCGAAAGCGAGCTGACGAAGGGGATCAGCATGATCCCCATGACCAGGCCCGCGGTCATCACCGACGACCCGGAATTGCCCAGCCCCAGCGGTTGGGCGAACCAGTCGCGCAGCATCGGGCCCACGGTGATCAGCGCGAAAAGGCCGTAGACGATGGTCGGGATGCCGGCGAGCACCTCGATCATCGGCTTGGCGAGGCTGCGCAGCCGGGGCGAGGCGTATTCGGACATGTAGATCGCCGCGAAGAGCCCGATCGGCACCGACACGACCAGCGCGATCAGCGAGATGTAGAGCGTGCCCCAAAGCAGCGGCAGGATGCCCAGCTGCGAGCCGCCGCCGAAGCGCGGCGACCAGGTGGCGCCGAAGAAGAACTCCTGCCAGGGATATTGCCGGAAGAAGTGCCCGGTCTCGAACAGCATCGAGAAGACGATCCCGGCGGTGGTCAGGATGGCGATGCTGGAACACAGGATCAGCAGGCCCTTGACCATGCCTTCGACGGCATTGCGGGCCCGGAAACCGGGCGCGCTGCGGACCAGCGCCAGGCCAAGCCCGGCCGCGGCCAGGATCAGCGCCAGGATCGCCACCGGCGTCGCATCCGCGGCCGGCTGCACGAAGCGCCAGATGGCGATCAGGAACAGCGCCGGCAGCGCCGTCAGCAGCGCGGCGTTCCAGCCGTGATAGCTGGGCCGCGAATGCAGCCGCCGCACGTCGCCCCCGGCCAGCGCGACGACGCGCGCGCGGGTGACAAGATAGCCCGCGCCGGCAAGGGCAAGGACGATCAGCAAGGTCCATGAGACAGGCATGTGAGCCCTCGGAACAGGGAAACGGAAGCGGCGCGGGAACCCTGTCCCCGCGCCCTGCAGGTCATTCGGCGAGGATCGCCTCTTCGGCGACGGCCGCCTGCGTCGCGGCCAGTTCCGGATCCGCGACCAGCCCGTAGGCGGCCAGCGGCCCTTCCGGCCCGGCCAGCTCGTCCGAGACGAAGAATTCCGCGAATTCCTTCAGCCCCTGGATCTCGCCGATATGCTGCTTCTTGACATAGAAGAACAGCGGCCGCGAGACCGGGTATTCGCCCGCGGCGATGGTCTCGGTCGAGGGCGTCACGCCGCCCATGGTCGCGACCTTCAGCTTGTCGGTGTTGTTTTCATAGAAGGACAGGCCGAAGACGCCGATGCCGTGCTTGGCCGACTGGATGCGGGCCAGCGTCTCGGTATAGTCGCCGTCGATATCCACCGACTTGCCGTCGGTGCGCAGGTCGAGGCAGGCCTTGGCCGCGGCATCCTCGCCCAGCTCGGCCTTGAAGACCTCGGCGGCGCCGGATTCCTCGCAGCCGGCGGCGATCACCTTTTCCTCGAAGACTTCGCGGGTGCCGTGCTTGGTGCCGGGCACGAAGGCCAGGATCTCCTGGTCCGGCAGGTCGGCGCGGATCTCGTTCCACTTGGTGGCGGTGTTGTTCACCACCTTGCCGTCCTTGACCACCTTGGCGGCCAGCGCGTTGAACCAGTCGGCGGCGGTGAAGGCGAAGTCGTTGCTGCCGATGTCGCTGGCGAAGACGATGCCGTCATAGCCGATGCGGACCTCCATGATATCGGTCACGCCGGCGGCCTTGCAGGCCTCCTTCTCGCTGTCCTTGATCGGACGGCTGGCATTGGCGATGTCGATGGTGTTCTCGCCCACGCCCTCGCAGAATTTCTTCAGCCCGGCCGACGAGCCGCCCGATTCGACGACCGGCACCGGAAAGTCGGTATTCTCGCCGAAGGCCTCGGCGACGATGGTGGCATAGGGCAGCACCGTGGACGAGCCCGAGATCTGGATCTGGTCGCGGGCGGCGGCGGCAGTGGCCGAGGCAGCGATCACGGCCAGCGCCGACACGGTGAATTTCGCGGATTTCATAGGATCACTCCTGACATTTCCATGAGGCCGTTGCGGCCTGACCGCTCTCTAGAACGGCGATGCGACGGTTATGCGAAAGGAATGTGTCAGTTGCGTAACAATCGCGGCCGCCGCAGGAGTATTTGCAAAACGGTGAAAACCGAACGAGCCATGCGTCCCCGGCTTTCTCTGTTTTCCAAATACCCCAAGGGGTGAATTGGCCCGCGCAGCGGGACAAGAGGGGAACAGCGTTCCCCTCCCCACCCGGGCCGCGCGCCGGGCCTAGCCGATGCGGCCGCGCTGGCCGCCGGTCTGCGCCCGGTCGAGCAGCAGGTGGTCCAGGATCACGCAGGCCGCCATGGCCTCGGCGATGGGCACGGCGCGGATGCCGACGCAAGGATCGTGCCGGCCCTTGGTGATCAGCTCGATCTCCTCGCCCTTCCGGTTGATGGTGCGCCGCGGCGTCAGGATGGAGCTGGTCGGCTTGACGGCGAATCGCACCAGGATGTCCTGCCCTGTCGAAATGCCGCCCAGAATCCCCCCGGCATGGTTCGAAAGGTAGCGCGGCCCGTCATTGCCCATGCGGATCTCGTCGGCGTTCCGGGTGCCGGTCAGGGCGGCGGCGGCCATGCCCTCGCCGATCTCGACGCCCTTCACGGCATTGATCGACATCATCGCGGCGGCCAGGTCGGTGTCCAGCTTGGCATAGACCGGCGCGCCCAGCCCGGCCGGGCAGCCCTGGATCAGCACCTCGACGGCGGCGCCGACGCTGTCCTGCGCCTTGCGGATGGCGTTCAGATAATCCTCCCAGGCCGGCACGGCGCCGGCATCGGGCAGGAAGAACGGGTTCCTGCCGATCTCGGCGGCGTCGAAATTCGTCCGGTCCAGATGCAGATCGCCCATCTGCACCATGTAGCCGGTGATCCGCAGCCCCGGCACCAGATCGCGCAGCACCGCCTGCGCCACGCCCCCGGCTGCGACCCGCGCCGCCGTCTCGCGCGCGCTGGACCGCCCGCCGCCGCGATAGTCGCGGATGCCGTATTTCAGATGATAGGCGATATCGGCATGGCCGGGACGGAAGGCCTCGGCGATCTCGCCGTAATCCTTGCTGCGCTGGTCGGTGTTCTCGATCATCAGCTGGATCGGGGTGCCGGTGGTCCTGCCCTCGAACACGCCCGAGAGGATGCGCACCCGGTCCGGCTCCTGCCGCTGGGTGGTGAATTTCGAACTGCCGGGCCGCCGCCGGTCCAGGAACTGCTGGATCCAGGCCTCGTCCAGCGCCACGCCGGGCGGGCAGCCGTCCACGGTGGCGCCAAGCGCCGGGCCATGGCTCTCGCCCCAGGTGGTGAAGGTGAAGACGCGACCGAAGGTATTGAAGCTCATGGTTGCCGGACCCCCTTTTATGCCTGCGATAGCGGCGCGCGGGGCAAGGGGCAATCCCCAGCCCGGCCGCGCAGCGACTCGGCGGCCCAGGCCGGCGGCCGGAGCCGGCGCCGCACATCGCGGAAAATCCGCGAAATTCCGCTTTCCTGTCAGGGGCTAAGCCGGTTTCACGCCGCCTTCACACCGTCGGGAGCAATGTCGGGATCGCGAGGCATGCCGCCCCGTCCATGACATGAGACGACAGGAGGAAGAGATGCCTACCGGAACGAATGGCAACGACACCATGATCGGCACGTCTGCCAGCGAAATCTTCGACGCCCTGGGAGGGAACGATTATGTCCTGGGCCAGGGCGGCAACGACACCATCTATGGCGGCTCCGGCAACGACTACCTGTCGGGCGGAGACGGCCACGACTACATCCATGCCGGGACGGGCGTCGATACCGTGCATGGCTGGAACGACAATGACACGATCGTTTCCAGCGGCTATGGCCAGTATTACGGCGATGCCGGGAACGATTACATCTATGCCGGGGCCGGCGGCGGCGAGACGCTGGACGGTGGCACCGGGATCGACTGGCTGAACACGGCCAGCTGGAACGGCAATTACTCGGTGAACCTTTCCACCGGGGCAACGAATTTCAGCTTCGAAAGCTTTGTGAACTTCGAGAACATCTATTCGGGCTCGGGGAACGATACGCTTTATGGCACCGATGGCGCCAACAGCATGTATGGCAATGGTGGTAACGATTACATCTACGGGTATGCCGGCAACGACTATATTTCAGGCGGCTCCGGCAACGACTATCTCCACGCCGGGACCGGAACCGATACGCTTCTGGGCGGGGATGGCAATGACACGCTCGTCTCCGGCGGGGCCGGACAGTATTTCGGCGATGCCGGGGACGATTACATCTATGCCGGGCTGGGTGTCAGCGAAACGCTGAACGGCGGCGCCGGCACCGATTGGCTGAACACGACGACCTATAGCGGGGCCTATTCGATCAACCTGGCCACGGGCGGGACGAACTTCACCGGCGAGAGCTTCGTGAATTTCGAGAATGTCTATTCCGGCTCCGGCAATGACACGCTGCTCGGCACCAGCGGCGCCAATACCATGTATGGCAATGCCGGGAACGATTCGATCTCGGGCCTGGGCGGCAATGACTATATTTCCGGCGGCGAGGGCAATGATTACCTGAACGCCGGCACCGGCACGGATACGATCTGGGGCGGGAACGGCAATGACACGCTGGTTTCCAGTGGCGCGGGCCAGTATTACGGCCAGGCGGGGAACGACTATGTCTATGCCGGGCTGGGTGTCAGCGAAACCCTTGACGGCGGCGGCGACACGGACTGGCTGAACACCGCCACCTATGCCGGGGCCTATCTCGTCAATCTGGCGACGGGGGCCACGAACTTCACCGGCGAAAGTTTCGTGAACTTCGAGAATGTCTATTCCGGCTCCGGCAATGACACGCTGCTCGGCACCAGCGGCGCCAACATCATGCATGGCAATGCCGGAAACGATTCGATTTCGGGCCTTGCGGGCAATGATTACCTGTCCGGCGGCGCCGGGAACGATTACCTGAACGCGGGCACCGGCACGGATACGGTCCGGGGCGGCGCGGATAGCGACACCATCGTCTCCAGCGGCTATGGCCAGTATTTCGGCGAGGCCGGCAATGACTATATCTATGCCGGCAATGGCGGGGGCGAGACCCTGGACGGCGGGGCCGGCGTCGACTGGCTGAACACCGCCGCCTGGAGCGGGGCCTATGCCATCAACATGGCGACCGGCGCCACGAATTACAGCGGCGAAAGCTTCGTCAATTTCGAGAACCTCTCTTCGGGTTCCGGCAACGACACGCTCTCGGGCACGGCGGCGGCGAACACGATCCAGGGCAATGGCGGCAATGACGTCATCAGCGGGCTTGGCGGCAATGACGTGCTTTACGGCGGCGCGGGCAACGACCTGCTGACCGGCGGCGCCGGAAACGATCTGATCTACGGCGGCGCCGGCAATGACACGCTGGAGGCGAGTTCGGGCACAGACACGCTTTATGGCGGCGCCGGCAACGACCGGCTGGTCTCGAGCGGCGCAGGCTTCTACGCCGGCGAGGCGGGCAACGACACCATTCTGGCCGGGCTGGGTTCGAACGAGACCCTGAACGGCGGGGCCGGCATCGACATGCTGGATGCCCGCAGCTTCACCGGGGCCTATCTCGTCAACCTGGGCAGCGGCGCGACCAATTTCGCCGGCGAAAGCTTCGTCAACTTCGAGAACGTGATGACCGCGGGCGGCAATGATTCGCTCTATGGGACGGCGGGCGCGAACCTGATGAATGCCGGGGCCGGCAACGACCTGCTCTTCGGCTACGAGGGCAATGACACGCTGCAGGGCGCCGCCGGCAGCGACACACTGATCGGCGGGATGGGCGCGGATTCGCTCAACGGCGGCGGCGGGGCCGACACCTTCCGCTTCGGCGCGCTGAACCATTCGAACGCGGCGGCGGGCATCGACGTCATCAACGGTTTCGACGGCGCGGGCCTTGCGGCCGGCGACCGGATAGACCTTTCGGGCATCGACGCGAATGCGCTGGTGGCCGGTAACCAAGCCTTTGTATTCAATGGAACAACCGCGGGAGGCGCGGGAACGGTATGGCTTACGAACAATGGCACCGAGACCTGGCTCAGGGCCAATGTCGACAATGACGCGGATGCCGAGCTGATCATCCGCATCGCCGACGGCGCGACCACGGCCGGGCAGTATGTCGCAGCTGACTTCCTGCTTTGAAGTCGAGATCCCCTGCGCCCCTCCCCCAGCGCAGGCGGCCGGCGAGGGGTGCGGTCCGCCGGGACCGCACCCCTTTTTCCTGCCGCGCGCCGGCGCAAGGACGATGGCCGCGCCCTTCCCGGCGCGGCCATTCGCATCGACGTCGCAGATGGTTCAGGCCTGCAGGCTTCTGACCCCGACCTCGCCTTCGCCGCGCGACCTGATCGCCGCCACCGCCGCGATGCTGCCTGCCGCCGTGGTGTAATAGGGGATCTTGTCGTTCAGCGCCACGGCGCGGATCTCGCGCGAATCGGCGATGGCCTGGGCGCCTTCGGTGGTGTTCAGCACCATGGCGATCTCGCCGTTCTTCAGCCGGTCGACGATGTTCGGGCGGCCTTCATAGACCTTGTTCACCAGCTCGGTCTCGACGCCGGCGCCGCGCAGGAATTCGGCGGTGCCGCGGGTGGCGACCAGCTTGAAGCCCATGGCGGTCAGCTCTCGCGCCGCCTCGGCCAGCTCGGCGGTCTTGTCGGCGTCGCGGACCGAAACGAAGACCAGGCCCTCGGAGGGCAGCTGCGTCCCCGCCCCCATCTGCGCCTTGAGGAAGGCGCGGGCGAAGGTGCGGTCCCAGCCCATCACCTCGCCGGTCGAGCGCATTTCCGGCCCCAGCAGCGTGTCGACGCCGGGGAAGCGGGCGAAGGGCAGCACCGCCTCCTTGACCGAGAACCAGGGCGTGTTCGGGTCGGCGAGCGTCAGCGGATCGGCGAAGGGCAGCGGGTCGTCTGGGCCGACGCCCGCCGGATAGGCCGGACGGGTCGGGAAGTTCGCCATCGGCTCGCCGGCCATCAGCCGGGCGGCGATCGAGGCGATGGCGCTGTCGGTGGCCTTGGCGACGAAGGGCACGGTGCGGCTGGCGCGCGGGTTCACCTCCAGCACATAGATCGCGCCGTCCTTCAGCGCGAATTGCACGTTCATCAGCCCGACGACGTTCAGCGCCTTGGCCATCGCCTCGGTCTGGGTCTTGAGTTCCGCGATGATCTCGGCATCCAGCGTATGCGGCGGCAGCGAGCAGGCCGAGTCGCCGGAATGCACGCCGGCCTCCTCGATATGCTCCATGATGCCGGCGACATGCACGGTCTTGCCGTCGGAAAGCGCGTCCACGTCGACCTCGATGGCGCCCGAAAGGTAGCTGTCGAGCAGCACCGGGCTGTCGCCCGAGACCTGCACCGCCTCGCGGATGTAGCGGTTGAGCTGATCCATGTCGCGCACGATCTCCATCGCGCGGCCGCCAAGCACGTAGGACGGGCGGATGACCAGCGGGAAGCCGATGCGCTGCGCGATCTCGATGGCCTCGGCGTCGCTATGGGCGATGCCGTTGACGGGCTGCTTCAGGCCCAGGTCGTTGAGCAGCTTCTGGAAGCGCTCGCGGTCCTCGGCCAGGTCGATGGCGTCGGGCGTGGTGCCGAGGATCGGGATGCCCTCCTCCTCCAGCGCGTTCGCCAGTTTCAAGGGCGTCTGGCCGCCGAACTGGACGATGACGCCGTGCAGCGTGCCGTTCTCCTGCTCGATGCGCAGGATCTCCAGCACATGCTCCAGCGTCAGCGGCTCGAAATACAGCCGGTCCGAGGTGTCGTAATCGGTCGAGACCGTCTCGGGGTTGCAGTTGACCATGATCGTCTCGTAGCCGGCCTTGGTCAGCGCGAAACAAGCGTGGCAGCAGCAATAGTCGAACTCGATGCCCTGGCCGATGCGGTTCGGACCGCCGCCCAGGATCACCACCTTCTTGCGGTCGCTGGGGCGGGCCTCGTTTTCCACGTCGCCCATCGCCGGGGCTTCGTAGGTCGAATACATATAGGGGGTCTGCGCCTCGAACTCGGCGGCGCAGGTGTCGATGCGCTTGAAGACCGGGTGCAGGTCATGGGCGCGGCGAGCCTTGCGCACCTCGGCCTCGGGCTGGCCGGACAAAGCCGCCAGCCGGGCATCGGTAAAGCCCATCATCTTCAGCCGGCGCAGCCCGTCCAGGTCGGCCGGCAGGCCGCCCGCGCGCACCGCGTCCTCGGCCTCGACGATCTCGCGCAGGCGGGACAGGAACCAGGGATCGAAGGCGGTGGCGTGCTGGATCTCGTCGTCGGAGAGCCCGTGGCGCATGGCCTGGGCGATCAGGCGCAGCCGGTCGGGGGTCTGGGCGCTGATCGCCTTGACGATGGCGGCCTTGTCGGGCGCGCCGGGGATCTCGATATCGTCAAGGCCGGTCAGGCCGTTCTCCATCGAGGCCAGCGCCTTTTGCAGCGATTCGTGGAAGCTGCGGCCGATGGCCATGACCTCGCCCACGGATTTCATCGCCGTGGTCAGCTCGGGCTTCGAGCCGGGGAACTTCTCGAAGGCGAAGCGCGGGATCTTGGTCACGACATAGTCGATGGACGGCTCGAAGCTCGCCGGCGTGACCTTGGTGATGTCGTTGTCCAACTCGTCCAGCGTATAGCCCACCGCCAGCTTGGCGGCGATCTTGGCGATGGGGAAGCCGGTGGCCTTCGAGGCCAGCGCCGAGGAGCGCGACACGCGCGGGTTCATCTCGATCACCACCATGCGGCCGTCCTTGGGGTTGATCGCCCATTGCACGTTCGAGCCGCCGGTCTCGACCCCGATCTCGCGCAGCACGGCGATCGAGCCGTTGCGCATGCGCTGATATTCGCGGTCGGTCAGCGTCAGCGCCGGGGCGACGGTGATCGAGTCGCCGGTATGCACCCCCATCGGATCGACATTCTCGATCGAGCAGACGATGATGGCGTTGTCGGCGCGGTCGCGCACGACCTCCATCTCGTATTCCTTCCAGCCCAGCAGGCTCTCGTCCACCAGCACCTGCGCCACGGGCGAGGCTTCCAGCCCGGACCGCACGATGCGCTCGTAATCGTCGCGGTTATAGGCGACGCCGCCGCCGGTGCCGCCCAGGGTGAAGGCGGGGCGGATGATGGCGGGCAGGCCGATCTCCTCCAGCGCCTCCATGGCCATCGAAACCCCGGCCGCGATGTCATAGCGGCCGTTCGGATGCTTGGGCGCGGCGACGATGGTGGCGCGCGGGTTCTCCAGGCCGATGCGGTCCATGGCCTCGCGGAACAGCTTGCGGTCCTCGGCCATCTCGATGGCGGCGCGCTGCGCGCCGATCAGCTCGACGCCATAGCGGTTCAGCACGCCCATATCGGCCAGGGCCAGCGCGGTGTTCAGCCCGGTCTGCCCGCCCATGGTCGGCAAAAGCGCGTCGGGCCGTTCCTTGGCGATGATCTTTTCCACCACCTCGGGGGTGATCGGCTCGATATAGGTCGCATCCGCCATCTCGGGATCGGTCATGATCGTGGCGGGGTTCGAGTTCACCAGGATGACCCGATAGCCCTCCTCGCGCAGGGCCTTGCAGGCCTGGGCGCCGGAATAGTCGAATTCGCAGGCCTGCCCGATGACGATGGGACCGGCGCCGATGATCAGGATGGATTTGATATCGGTTCTCTTCGGCATGGCGGTCCCTCGGGCTGGCGGCTGATAAATCGTCCGGGGTTATAGCCATGGCGGGCAAAGTCGCAAGGGTCCGCACCGCCCGCCCGGCCAAAAATCCGCGGCACGCGAAAGGGGCGCCCCGCCGACGCGGCGTCCCTGCCCTTCTCTGTTTCCCAAATACCCCTACGGCCGCGCCACCGGCGCGACGGCTCAGCCCTGCGTCGCCTTCGCCTTCTTCAGCGTCTTGCCGTGGTTCGAGATCCAGTCCATCGCCGCCAGCAGCACGCCCGAGACCACGAAGACCAGGTGGATCACCACCATCCAGCGGATCTGTTCGGGGGCATATTTGCTGACATCCATGAACACCTTCAGCAGATGGATGCCCGAGATCGCCACGATCGAGGCCACCAGCTTCAGCTTCAGCCCCGAGAAATCCACCTCGCCCTGCCAGTTCGGCCGGTCCTCGTGCTCGCTCAGGTCCATGCGGCTGACGAAATTCTCGTAGCCCGAGAAGATCACGATCAGCAGCAGGTTGGCGGCCAGGCTCAGGTCGATCAGCGCCAGCACGCCCAGCACCGCGTCGTTCACGGTCATCACCGGCAGGATCTGCACCAGGTGCCAGAATTCCAGCGCAAAGACCCAAAGCAGGATCAGCAGGGACAGCGCCAATCCGACATAGATCGGCGCCATCATCCAGCGGCTGGCGAAAAGGCTGCGTTCAAGAAGGCGTTCCATCATGTCTCCTGCACGGGTTCCGAAAGCCCTCATCTAGGCACGCCGCAGCGCGGCGAAAAGCCCCCGCCGCAGCCATGCCGCGACGGGGGCTTCTTCGTTCCCCGAACACTCGTGAACCCGGCCGCCTCAGGCGTCGATGAACTCGCGCACGAAGGGCGTCGCCGGCCGGGCGCGGATGTCCTGCGGGCGGCCGACCTGTTCGATCCGGCCCATGGACATCACCACCACCAGGTCGGCAAGCACCATGGCCTCGTCCTGGTCATGGGTGACGAAAACCGTGGTCAGGCCGGTGGTGTCGTGGATCTCGCGCAGCCCCTGGCGCAGCTCCTTGCGCACCCGGGCGTCGAGCGCGCCGAAGGGCTCGTCGAGCAGCAGCATGCGCGGCTCGATGGCCAGCGCACGGGCCAGGGCCACGCGCTGGCGCTGGCCGCCCGACAACTGGCTGGGGAAGCGTTTGGCGATCTGCGGCAGCTGGATCAGCTCAAGCAGCTTTGTCACCCGGCGCTCGATCTCGGCCTGCGGCGGGCGGGTGCGGCGCGGGCGGGCGCGCAGCCCATAGGCGATGTTCTCGAACACGGTCATGTGCCGGAACAGCGCATAGCTCTGGAAGACGAATCCGGCGCGGCGCTCCTGCACCGTCAGCCCGGTCGCGTCCTGCCCGTCGAAGAGCACCCGGCCCGAGGTCGGGAATTCCAGCCCGCCCAGGATGCGCAGAAGCGTGGTCTTGCCCGAGCCGGAGGGCCCCAAGAGCGCCACCAGCGCCCCCGAGGGGATGGCGAGGCTGACCGGGTGCAGCGCCGTCGTCGAACCGAAGCTCTTGGCGATTTCGTCGATTTCGATATGCATGATGGACCTCGATTGTTCAGTGCCGGCGGCCGGCGGCCAGCTGGTCGGCATGGCGCCATTCCAGCAGGGTCTTCAGCGCCAGCGTCAGCAGCCCCAGAGCCGCCAGCACCGCGGCCAGGCTGAAGGCCGCGACCGAGAGATATTCGTTGTAGAGCATCTCGATGGTGATCGGCATGGTGGCGGTCTGGCCGCGGATCTTGCCCGAGACCACGGCCACGGCGCCGAATTCCCCCATGGCGCGGGCATTGCACAGCAGCACGCCGTAAAGCAGCGCCCATTTGATGTTGGGCAGCGTCACGGTCAGGAAGGCGCGCCAGCCCGAGGCGCCCAGCGTCAGCGCCGCCTCCTCCTCGGCCCGGCCCTGTTCGATCATCACCGGGATCAGCTCGCGCGCCACGAAGGGGAAGGTGACGAAGATCGAGGCCAGCACGATCCCCGGCAGGGCGAAGATGATCGGGAAGCCGCTGGCGACCAGCCAGCCGCCGATCAGGCTGTTGGTGCCGAACAAGAGCACCAGCGCCAGACCCGCCACCACCGGCGAGATGGAAAACGGCAGGTCGATCAGCGTGATCAGGAAAGCCTTGCCGCGAAAGTCGAACTTGGTGATCGTCCAGGCGGCGGCAATGCCGAAGACGGCGTTCACCGGCACCGAGATCGCCGCGACGATCAGCGTCAGCCGGATGGCCGAGGTCGCCTCGGGCCGGGCCAGGGAGGCGAGCGCCTGCCCGGCCCCCCGCGCCAGGGCCTCGGCAAAGACGATGGCCAGCGGCGCCACGACCAGGACGGCCAGCCCGCCCAGCGCCAGCGCGATCAGCACGATGCGGGCGGCCCGGCTTTCCTCGGTCACCGGGCGCCACTTCGCGGGTCTTTCGATGGCGGGAACGTGCAGCGCGCCGTCAGACATGACCGATCCTCCTCCGGCTCCAGATCTGGATCAGGTTGATCGCCAGCAGCATGGTGAAGGAAATCAGCAGCATGGCGATGCCGATGGCCGCCGCCCCGTCATAGTCGAACTCCTCGAGCTTGATGACGATCAGCAGCGGCGCGATCTCGGTCTTCATCGGCAGGTTGCCGGCGATGAAGATGACCGAGCCGTATTCGCCGACCGCGCGCGCCAGAGACAGCGCGAAGCCGGTCAGCGCCGCGGGCAGCAGCATGGGCAGGATCACCCGGCGCAGGGTGTAGAACCGCCCCGCCCCCAGCGTGGCCGAGGCTTCCTCGACCTCGTGCTCGATCTCGGCGATCACCGGCTGCACGGTGCGGGTGACGAAGGGCAGGCCGACGAAGATCAGCGCGATCAGGATGCCCCATTGCGTATAGGCGATCTTGCCGCCCAGATCCCGGGCGATGCCGCCGAAGATGCCGTTCGGCGCGTAAAGCGCGGTCAGCGCGATGCCCGCCACCGCGGTCGGCAGGGCGAAGGGCAGATCGACCAGCGCATCGACCAGCCGGCGGCCCGGGAAGTCATAGCGCGCCAGCACCCAGGCCAGCAGCGTGCCGAAGACCAGGTTGAACAGCGCGGCAAAGAAGGCCAGCCGGAAGGACAGATACAGCGCCGCCCAGACCCGCGGCGTGTTGATGGTGGCCCAGACCGCCTCGGGCCCGTAGCTGATCCCGCGCGCCAGCAGCGCGCCGACCGGCAGGATGACGATCAGCGACAGCATGGCCAGGGTAATGCCCATGCCGAGGCCAAAGCCCGGCATGGGGGATTTCTGCAAGCGAAGCGCCAGCGCCATCGGTCATTGCCCCGAATAGATCTGGTCGAACGTGCCGCCGTCGCCGAAATGCTCGGGCTGGGCCTGTTTCCAGCCGCCGAAATCGGCGATGGTCACCAGATCCAGCTCGGGGAAGCGCGCCACGTCCTCGGGATTGGCGGCGCTGTCGTCCCAGGCGCGATAATAGTGCTTGAAGGCCAGCGCCTGCCCCTCGGGCGAATAGAGGAAGTCCAGATAGGCATCGGCCAGCGCCTTCTGCTCGTCATCGGCGATGTTCTTGTCCACGATGGCCACCGGCGGCTCGGCCAGGATCGAGACCGAGGGCACGACGATGTCGAACCGGTCCTCGCCCAGCTCGTTCAGCGCCAGATAGGCCTCGTTTTCCCAGGCCAGCAGCACGTCGCCGATCTCGCGCTGGGTGAAGGTGGTGGTCGAGCCGCGCGCGCCGCTGTCCAGCACCGGGACGTGCTTGAACAGCTCGCCCACGAAGGTCTTGGGGTCCTGGCCGTTCTTCTGCGCCCAGGCCCAGGCGGCCAGATAATTCCAGCGCGCCCCGCCGCTGGTCTTGGGGTTCGGCGTGATCACCTCGACGCCCTCCTTGACCAGATCGCCCCAGTCCTGGATGCCCTTGGGATTGCCCTCGCGCACCAGGAAGACGATGGTCGAGGTATAGGGCGAGCTGTTATGCGGCAGGCGCGACTGCCAATCCTCGGGCAGAAGACCGCGGGACGCGATCTGGTCGATATCCGAGGCCAGCGCCAGCGTCACCACCTGCGCCTTGAGCCCGTCGATCACCGAGCGCGCCTGCGCGCCCGAGCCGCCATGCGACGTCTCGATGGTCGGCGCCGCATGCCCCTCGGCCTGCCATTTCGCCGAGAAGGCGGCGTTCACCTCGCGGTAAAGCTCGCGGGTCGGGTCGTAGCTGACATTCAGCAGCGTATTGTCGGCATGAACCTGCCCGGCCAGACCCAGCCCGGCCACGGTCGCCGCCACCGCCATCACACCCCGCATCGAAAGACCCAGGCAGCGGCCCCAGAAACCGGGATTCAGCGGATAGCCGGTCATGCGCTTGGTGCCGTCCTCGACCGTGATGCGGCCGTCCAGATGGCGGCGGATCACCCGGCCATGGGCCAGTTGGCTGTCGGTCACGCGAATGGTGCGGATCATGGTGCCTTGTCCTCTTTACTCTGCCACGAGGGCTCTCCTCATGACCGTAATTACGACAGGCTTTATCGTTTATTTCAAGAGAAAAGACGCGTTAAACCATCGTTTTTAATATTGATATATTTCAATATGTTGCGATTAAATTTCCGCTCCGTGCCGGGAATTGGTCGCCCGATCCCGTCCAAGGCGGAGGGAATCCCGGCTCCTCGCCGGCGGATTCGCCCCGGGCAGCGAACCCCGGCAAGGGAACATGCGAACAGGCAGCCCGCGCATCATCGGCGCGGCCTGTTCTTCACCGTTTCTTCAAATACTCATGGGACGGCGCGGGCGGGGGATCAGCCCGCCGTCTGGTCCTCGGCCTTCTGGGCCAGGGCCTCGGCCCGCGCCGCCAGTTCGGCCATGGCCTCGGCCAGGCTTTCGGGCACCACCGGCACCTCGACGCGCTGCGGATTGGTCTTCAGCCGCGCCAGCTCGCGTTCCAGCGAGGCGACGCGGTCCTCCAGCGCCGAGGTGCGGTCGGCCAGCATCAGCCCCGACAACAGCAGCAGCCGCGGCTCGGGCATGCGGCCGGCCTGTTCCAGGATCACCCGCGCCTCGGCATCCAGAAGGCCCGCGGCGCGTTTCAGCAGCCGCTCCTCGCCCTCCTGGCAGGCCAGCGTATAGGATTTGTGCCCGATCGTGAAATCGACTTCGGCCATGGCTCAGCCCCTTTCCCCGTCCAGATTGGCGCCTTCCCGGGCCAGGTCGCCGGCCGGTTCCTCGCTCCGCCCCGCCGACTTGGCCGGGCCGTCCTCGACCGGCGCGGCGGTTCCGGTTTCGGACGCACCTGCCGGCCCCGCCTGCGGCGGCAGGTCGATCATCCGGTCCAGCGCGTCGATGATCTCGCCCATCTGCGCGATTTCGGCAGAACGGGCGGCGCGCAGCGATTCGATCTCGGCCTCCAGCGCCCGGCGGGTCTCGTCCGGCGACTCGCCGCCGCCCTGGGCCGCGATCAGGGCGCGGTTGGCCTCGGCCAGGGCCTCGTTCGCGGCCGAGAGCCGGGCGGCTTCCTGCCCGGCATGGACCAGCCGCTGATGCGCCTCGGCCAGCCGCGCCTCGCAGTCGGCCAGCATGGCCGCCTGGCGCTCGTGCAGCGCGGCAAGGTCTTGCGAGAGGCGCTGATTTTCGGCCTGAATCTCGCGCAGCCGCGCCTCGGCGCCTTCGGCATCGCCGGCCGGGGGTCCGGAGGCGGTGCGGCGCGCCAGGTCCGCACGGTCGAGGAATTGGTCGATGCGGTCCAGGGCCGCGATCAGCCGCTTTTCGCTGGCGTTCAGGTCGTCTCTCATCGGCCGGGATCCTTTCGGGTCGCTTGTCCTTGCGGGTCGCCCTTGTGGGTCGCTTGTCACTTTTTGGCATTGCATCGGCCATATGACAAGGATGGGTGCGGTTTCCCGCCGCATCCCGCGCTTTTCAGCCGCCGGATCGGGTCCTATAAGGCGGCGAGCCTGATGAGGAGAGACGCCAGATGCGCCGCGCAAAGATCACCCGCGACACGGCCGAGACGCAGATCGAGGTCGAGCTGGACCTGGACGGCAGCGGCCGCTACGACAACCGCACCGGCGTCGGCTTCTTCGATCACATGCTGGACCAGCTGGCGCGGCATTCGCTGATCGACCTGACGGTGCGGGCCAAAGGCGACCTGCATGTCGACGACCACCACACGGTCGAGGATACCGGCATCGCCATCGGCCAGGCCCTGGTCCGGGCACTGGGGGACAAGAAGGGCATCCGGCGCTATGGCGCCTTCCACCTGGCGATGGACGATGCGCTGGTGCGCGCTGCGCTGGACCTGTCGGCGCGGCCTTATCTGGTCTGGAACGTGGATTTCCCGGCGCAGAAGATCGGCAGCTTCGACACCGAGCTGGTGCGGGAATTCTTCCAGGCGCTTTCGACCCATGGCGGGATCACGCTGCATGTGGACCGCCTCCACGGGCTGAACGCCCATCACATCGCCGAGGCCGCCTTCAAGGCCGTGGCCCGCGCCCTGCGAGAGGCGGTCGAGCCCGACCCGCGCATGGCGGGCGTGCTTCCCTCGACCAAGGGGGCGCTGTGATGCGCGTCGCGCTGGTCGATTACGACAGCGGCAACCTGCATTCGGCCGAGAAGGCCTTTGCGCTGATGGGGCGCGAGGCGGGGGCCGAGGTGGTGGTGACCTCCGACCCCGCGGTGGTGGCCCGCGCCGAGCGCATCGTGCTGCCGGGCGACGGCGCCTTTCCGGCCTGCCGGGCGGCGCTCGACGCCGTGCCGGGCATGGTCGAGGCGCTGCGCGAGGCGGTGCTGGACCGCGCCGTGCCCTTCATGGGCATCTGCGTCGGCATGCAGATGCTGGCCGAGATCGGCCATGAATATCGCGATACCGCCGGGCTGGGCTGGATCGGCGGCGAGATCGAGGCCATCGACGCCCCCGGCCTGAAGGTGCCGCATATGGGCTGGAACGACCTGACGGTTCTGCGCCCGCATCCGCTGCTGGACGGCATCGCCACCGGCGACCATGCCTATTTCGTGCATAGCTGGCAGTTCCGCGTCGCCGATCCGGCGCATCTGCTGGCCACGGCGGATTACGGCGGCCCGGTGACGGCGGTGGTGGGGAAGGGCAATATCGTCGGCACCCAGTTCCATCCCGAGAAGTCGCAGGCCGTCGGGCTGCGCATCATCGGCAACTTCCTGCGCTGGCGCCCGTGAGGGCCGCCGGTGCCGGGGGCTGTCTGCCCCCGGACCCCCGAGGATATTTGGACAAGAAAGAAACCGGAGCCTATTTCACCTGGACCCAGCGCTGCGTCTTGCAGAACACCGCGATGCAACCCGAGACGTTCAGCGTCTTGCCGCTGAGCTGCATCTTCGACTTGTAGGTCTTGTCCGCGCCCGGGTCCCAGATCGTGCCGCCCGAGAACTTGCCGCCGCCCTCGTCGGTCATGCCGGCGACGATGTTCTTGCCGGTATGGGGCGAGCTGATTTCCTTCCCGGCCTTGTCGAAGCTCTTGATCAGCTTGCCGCAATATTTGCCGCCGCAGTCGTAGAACTGCACCATGCCGACATTGCCGTCGTCATTGGCCTGGGTCTGGAAGATGCCGCTGATGCCTTCGGCCTGGGCGGCGGCGCCGGCGAGCGCGAGCGATGCGGCAAGAGCCAGTGTTCTCATGGTGATTCCCCTCCCCTGGGGTCCTGTTGGCGGGTTGTGCTCCCGGGCGCAGGATGCGGGCGCCCGCCCCCGCCGATCAAGCCTGACGTGAGGTCGCGGCTTCGGGTGCCGGGGCCTTTCGGATCGGCGCCGGCTGTGGCAAAGGGGCGCCACGCTATCAGGAGAGATGCGATGATCCTTTATCCCGCGATCGACCTCAAGGACGGCAATTGCGTGCGCCTGCTGCGCGGCGACATGGAGGCGGCGACCGTCTTCGGCTCGGACCCCGCCGCGCAGGCCCGCGCCTTTCAGGATGCCGGGGCGGAATGGCTGCATCTGGTCGATCTGAACGGCGCGTTCGCCGGCAAGCCGGTGAACGCCGCCGCGGTCGAGGCGATCCTGGCCGCCATCGAGGTGCCGGCCCAGCTGGGCGGCGGCATCCGCGACATGGCGACCATCGAGGCCTGGCTGGAGCGCGGGCTTGCGCGGGTGATCCTGGGCACGGTGGCGGTCGAGCAGCCGGCGCTGGTGCACGAGGCGGCGATGGCCTTTCCCGGCAAGATCGCCGTCGGCATCGACGCCCGCGGCGGCCGGGTGGCGACGCGCGGCTGGGCCGAGGAGACCGACGTGATGGCCGTCGACCTGGCGCATCGCTTCGAGGACGCCGGCGTCGCCGCGATCATCTATACCGATATCGACCGCGACGGCGCCATGGCTGGCCCCAACATCGCCGCGACCGAGGCGCTGGCCCGGGCGGTGAACATTCCGGTCATCGCCTCGGGCGGGGTTTCCTCGATGCAGGACCTGATGGCGCTGCGCGCGACCGGGGTCATTGCCGGCGCCATCTCGGGCCGGGCGCTTTACGACGGCGCCATCGACCTGAACGCGGCGCTGAAGGCGCTGGCCTGACGGCGCGGGGCGAGGTAACAAGGCCCATGCTCAAGACCCGTGTGATCCCCTGCCTGGATGTCGCCGATGGCCGCGTGGTCAAGGGCGTGAATTTCGTCGATCTCGTCGATGCCGGCGATCCGGTCGAGGCGGCGCGCGCCTATGACGCCGCCGGCGCGGACGAGATCTGTTTCCTCGACATCCATGCCACGCATGAGAATCGCGGCACCATGTACGACCTGGTGACGCGCACCGCCGAGGCCTGCTTCGTGCCGCTGACCGTGGGCGGCGGCGTGCGCAGCCACCAGGACGTGCGGGCGCTGCTGCTGGCGGGTGCCGACAAGGTCAGCTTCAACTCGGCCGCCGTGGCCAACCCCGACGTGATCGCCGAAGCCGCCGACCGTTTCGGCAGCCAGTGCATCGTCTGCGCCATCGACGCCAAGACCGTGGCGCCGGGGAAGTGGGAGATCTTCACCCATGGCGGCCGCAAGCCCACCGGCATCGACGCGGTGGAATTCGCCCGCACCGTGGCCGCCAAGGGCGCGGGGGAGATCCTGCTGACCAGCATGGATCGCGACGGCACCAAGTCGGGCTTCAACATTCCGCTGACCCGCGCCGTCGCCGATGCGGTGAACGTGCCGGTGATCGCCTCGGGCGGGGTCGGGATGCTGGAGCATCTGGCCGAGGGCGTGCTGGAGGGCCATGCCTCGGCGGTGCTGGCGGCCTCGATCTTCCATTTCGGCACCTTCACCGTGGCCGAGGCCAAGGCACATCTGGCCGCCGCCGGCATTCCGGTGAGGCTGACATGAGCGGCCCCGCGCAGACCGGAATGCAGCGCCTGGCCGAGACCATCGCGGCGCGCAAGGGCGCCGATCCCGAGACCAGCTGGACCGCCAAGCTGCTGGCGAAGGGCCCCGAGAAATGCGCCGAGAAATTCGGCGAGGAAGCCGTCGAGGCGATCATCGAGGCGGTCAAGGGCGACCGCGAGCGGCTGATCTCCGAGGCTGCCGATACGCTTTACCACCTGCTGGTCATGCTGGCGGCGCGCGACGTGACGCTTTCCGAGGTGGAAAATGAACTCGACCGCCGCGAGGGGCGTTCGGGGATCGAGGAAAAAGCGTCTCGAAAGTGACAACATGCTGGACATGCTGGCGGGCGAGTTCTCGCGCCCCATGAGCCTGCCCGCCAGCGTGGTCGCCCTGCGGCTGACCATGGCGGTTCTGCTGGGCGGGGTGATCGGCTGGGAGCGCGAGGTCAAGTCGCGCGCCGCCGGGCTGCGCACGCATATGCTGATCGCGCTGGCGGCGGCCTGCTTCACGCTGGTGGCGATGGAGCTGGTCAATTTCACCCCGGAGAACGAGAGCCAGCAGCGCACCGACCCCTTGCGGCTGATCGAGGCGGTGACGGCGGGCGTGGCCTTTCTGGCCGCGGGCTCGATCGTCATCAACAAGGGCAATGTGCGCGGCATCACCACAGGCGCCTCGATGTGGCTGTGCGGCGCCATCGGGCTGTGCTGCGGAACCGGCGACCTGCGGCTGGCACTGATGGCCACCGGCATGGCCATGGTGGTGCTGTATCTGATCCGGGTGGCGATCAGCCCCGCCGCCCGCGAAGTGGCCGGCGGCGACGAGGATTAGGGACAGGGCACCACCTTGACCGCGCCGCCCTGGGCGGACCTCACCCACAGTCAGGTTAGAACCACCGCCTCAACTTGGATTTGGCCGAGTCGGAAAGCGTCATCTTGATGAAGCGTTCCAAGTTGTCCGGGTCTGGATGGCCTCTAGTGGCGCTCGCTCTTTCATCCCAGGTATCAAAATCATTGATGTCCTTGGCAGCATAGACGCCAACGCCATGACGAAGCGCGATTTCCTCAATACGCACCGCTTCTGGAGAATCCCTGAAGTCCCGTCCCGCTGTGTGGTAGATCACATAGGACTTTGTTGCAGCCTCTCTGTGCGCCAAAGCCTCCAGCACGCCCTTGATCGAAATATCGTATGCCGGCTTAACCTCGAAGCTGAATACATCGAGGATCTTGTCGGGCAAGAATTCATATTTCTTCACCCCGACCACGACAAGATCGGGACGCGACCAACTGCCGCCAGTATCACGCCGCCCCTGCAACGCAGTGATCTCGCAATGGGACTCGTACAGGCCAAGCCTCGCTGCCCAGCTTTTCTGAAGCTGCCGCAAGACAGGTTCATAAAGTTCAAGTTCACGGATATCGGTCTGAACAAGCGCGCTGGCTTCGGAAATCAGTTCACTGACCTTTTCCTGACGCGCCGCCGCCTCTGCCACGACAACCGGATTGTCATTCCCAGCAAGAATGACTGTGCCGCCGTTCCCTCGGCCTTTTTCAATCTTGCCGGCCTCGAAAAGCTGCTGGTGGATTCCCCAGTATTTCTCGTCGGCCCAGCCCAGCAATTCGCGCAGTGCCCGGTTCCCAATCCTGCCATCCGCCGCCCGGACGGCATCGAGGAAAACATCAATATCCTTTTTTCGCGCCACGGGACTTCTCCACGCTGTCCAGACCTATCTATATTTTTAGTACAACGCCCGTCACCGCGGCACCTGAACCACCTTGACCGCGCCGCCCTGGGCGGAAAGCGCGATCTCGCCCGTCGCCAGCCGCAGCGCGTCGCGGCCGAAGACCTCGGCCCGCCAGCCATGCAGCGCCGGCAGGTCGCGCGCGCCCGAGGCGATGGCGTCCAGATCGGCGGCCGAGGCGATCAGCCGCGGCGCCACGCCCGCCGCATCGGCCTTGGCTTTCAGCAATACGCGCAGAAGGTCGGCCAGCGCCGCATTGCCTGGCCGGCCCGGTTCCTCGGGCGCGGGCTTGGGCAGGTCGCGGGCCTCGACCCCCGCCTTGACCGCGGCGAGGATGCCGTTGGCGATCTCGCCCCGGCGCGCGTCGCGCAGAAGCAGCCGCGACTTGGCCAGATCGGCCTCGGTCAGCGGCTTGGTCGAGGCCAGCTCGATCAGCGCATCGTCCTTGAACACCCGGGCGCGGGGAATGTCGCGTTCCTGCGCATAGGTCTCGCGGAAGCGCGCGAGTTCGCGCACCACGGCCAGGAAGCGCGGCGAGCCGGAACGGGTGCGCACCCGCTCCCACGCCTCTTCCGGACGGGTGATGTAGGTTTCGGGATTCAGAAGCACCGCAACCTCTTCGGCCAGCCAGGGCGCCCGGCCGGTCTTGTCGAGCTGGGCCGAGAGGAATTCGTAGATCGCCCGCAGATGCGTCACGTCGGCCAGCGCATAGGCCGCCTGCGCCTCCGAGAGCGGCCGGTGCGACCAGTCGGTGAAGCGCGAGCTCTTGTCCAAGGGCTGGCGGGCGATCTTCTTGACCAGCGTCTCATAGCCGACCTGCTCGCCGAAGCCGCAGACCATGGCGGCGATCTGGGTATCGAAGAGCGGGTCGGGCATGACGCCGGCATCGTGGAAGAAGATCTCCAGATCCTGCCGCGCGGCGTGGAAGACCTTGACCGTCGCCTTGTGGCGGAACAGGTCGTAGAGCGGCTCCAGCGACAGCCCCTCGGCCAGAGGGTCGATCAGCACCGCGGCGCCGCCCGCCGCCTTGGCGGCCGAGGCCGGCGGCAGCGCCGCCTGGATCAGGCAGAGCTTGGAATAATAGGTCCGCTCGCGCAGGAATTCGGTGTCGAGCGTGACATAGGGCTGGGCCTTGGCCAGTTCACAGAATTCGGCCAGTTCGGCCGTGGTGGCGATGGTGCGGATCTCGGTCTTGCGGTCGGTCTGTGCAGTGGCTGGCATAGGGCTCTTTCAAGGGGCGGCGGGTCATCCGCCGGGCGATTCCCTCCGGCAATATCGAAGGTTCGCAGAAATTCAAGGCATTACCCGGCGTTTCACAAAGGTTCTATGTCACCCTGTGCCCGCATTGCCTCGAATTCGGTCACGAATGCGGCCAGGGTGCCGCGGGCGATGGCCTCGCGCAGCCCGGCCATCAGCTCTTGGAAGTAATGCAGGTTGTGCCAGGTCAGCAGCATGCCCGAGATCATCTCGCCGGCGCGGAAGACATGGTGCAGATAGGCGCGGGAATAGCCGGTGCAAGCCGGGCAGCTGCAGTTTTCATCCAGCGGGCGCGGGTCGTCGGCATGGCGCGCGTTCTTGACATTGACCTGGCCGCGCCGGGTCCAGGCCTGCCCGGTGCGGCCAGAGCGCGAGGGCAGCACGCAATCCATCATGTCCACGCCGCGCAGCACCGCGCCGACGATGTCGTCGGGCTTGCCGACGCCCATCAGGTAGCGCGGCTTGTCCTCGGGCAGGAAGCCGGGGGCATAGTCCAGCACGCCGAACATCGCCTCCTGCCCCTCGCCCACGGCAAGGCCGCCGATGGCGTAGCCCTCGAAGCCGATGGATTTCAGAGCCTCGGCCGATTCCTCGCGCAGCTCGCGGGTGACGCCGCCCTGCATGATGCCGAAAAGCGCGTGGCCCGGCCGGTCGCCGAAGGCGTCGCGGCTGCGCTGCGCCCAACGCATCGACATGCGCATGGATTTCGCCACCACCTCCTCGGAGGCGGGCAGGGCCGGGCATTCGTCGAAGGCCATGACGATGTCCGAGCCCAGCAGGCGCTGGATCTCCATGCTGGTCTCGGGCGACAGGAAATGCTTGGAGCCGTCGACATGGCTGGAAAAGGTCACGCCCTCTTCGGTCAGCTTGCACAGGCTGGACAGCGACATGACCTGAAAGCCGCCCGAATCGGTCAGGATCGGGCGCGGCCAGTTCATGAACCGGTGCAACCCGCCCAGCCGGGCGATGCGTTCGGCGCCGGGGCGCAGCATCAGGTGATAGGTGTTGCCCAGCAGGATGTCGGCGCCGGTGGCGCGCACCGATTCGGGCAGCATGGCCTTGACGGTGGCGGCGGTGCCGACCGGCATGAAGGCGGGGGTGCGGATCTCGCCGCGCGGCGTGTGGATCACACCGCTGCGGGCGCGGCCGTCGGTGGCCGAAACGGAGAAATGGAATCTGTCGCTCATGCCCGCGCAGATAGGCGGTTTCGCAGCCGGATGCAAAGCCGGCCTACATCCCCGCCGCGCGCAAGAGTTTCGCGCGTCCGGGGGGAATGGCGCGGATCTCCAGCCCGGTGAAGACATGCAGCGTGTCCAGCTGCCGGTCCACCACCGCATGGTCGCTGACCCAGCCCCCCATGGCGAGGTATGAGCGCAGAAGCGGCGGCATCGCCGCCATGGCGCGGCGCGGGTCGGCCTTGCGCAGCCGCAGCGCCCGGGCAAAGCGAAAGACTTGCGGCGCCTTCACCCGCGGCAGCCAGCGCTTCGGCGCCAGATGCCGCTCGCGCAGCATGGCAAAGGCGTCCTCGTAGCCATGGGTGTCGGTGCCCATGAAGCTGGAACAGCCGAACAGCATCTCGACGTCCTCCTCGTCCACATGCCGCGCCAGCGCCCCCCAGGCGAGGCGCAATATGTCCGGGTCCTGCCATTCGGGATGGATGCAGAATCGGCCGATCTCGACCATGCGGCCGCGGAAATCGCGCAAACGGGACAGGTTGTAATAGCGCGCCGAATAGCTGTCGCCGATCTCGGCCCCGCCGGACAGGGTCAGCATGCGGAAGCAGGCGACCAGCCGGCCCGAGGCACCGTCGCGAATCAGCACATGGGCGCAGCGATCGTCGTAATCGTCGGCATCCAGCGCCTCCGCTGCCTCGGCATCCCGGCCCCGGCCGCGAAAGCACAGCCAGCGCAGCCGCTGCGCCTCGCGGATCTGCCCTGCGCTCTCGGCGAAACCGATCTCGTAGCGGCCCTTGCTGAGTGACATCATGGCGCCCTGCCCGTCCGTGAACTGGCCCCGATCCGACTTGTTACCGCCCATCCTGCGCTTATCTTGTAACAGCAGCATAGCAGGATTGAAGGGCCAAGATGTCGGAACGGATCATCAAGACGGAAGCGGAATGGCGGGCGCAGCTGGACCCGGAAACCTATCGCGTCACCCGGCAGGCGGGAACCGAGCGGCCGTTCTCGCATCCGGGCTTCCCGCAGGGGCCGGGCCATTACGAATGCGTCTGCTGCGGGGCGCGGCTGTTCGACGGCGACGCCAAGTTCGAAAGCCATTGTGGCTGGCCCAGCTTTTCCCGGCCCGGGGGCAGGATCGACGAGCATCGCGACACCAGCCACGGCATGATCCGCACCGAGGTGCGCTGCCACCGCTGCGATGCGCATCTGGGCCATGTCTTTCCCGACGGGCCCCCGCCGACCGGGCTGCGCTATTGCATCAACGGCGTGGCGCTGCGCTTCGTGCCCGAGCCGGGCTGAGCGCCCGCGCCCTCCCGCGCCGGTCAGTCGCGCAACAGGTCGCTGGCCTGGACGCGGCCGACATTGCCCAGCAGCTGGCGGACCAGGCCGAGGCTGGCGACCCCGGTATCGGTCACGCGCCGCGACAGCACCACGACTCGGCCGCGCTCCAGCCCGAAATGCTCGACATTGCTGACCACGCCGTTCTCGGCAAAGCTGACGGCCACCACCTGGCGGTCGATCTCGCGCGGCTGCCGGGGCCCGTAGAACTCCCAGCGCGAGCCGACGTAATACCAGGCCGAGCCGGTCAGCAGCCCCTGGGCCGAGGGCCGGCCGATCAGCCCCTCTAGCTGGGATTGCGAGGTCTGGCCGACCACGACCTGGGCCAGCTGCTCCTGGGGCGGAACATAGCCATGGTTGCGATAGGTGGCCTGGCAGGCGGAAAGGCCAAGAGGCGCGGCCAATGCGAAACCCATGAGCTGCCGCCGGGAAATCTTCATCTTCTCTCTGTCCCCTTACGCGCCTGTTGACGCCGCGCGACCGGCTTAGCAAACTCATGCCCCGCGCTCAAGAATATCCAGACCCAGGGCAAGTCCGCCCGCGAAAGGCCACCGATGACCGATTCCAAAGCCCCGCAGACCCGGTTCCGGGTGGCCCACCTGAACCCGCGCCAGCCGACCGGTTTCGCGCTGGCCCCCGATGCCGCGGCGCGCGCGGCGCTGGCGGCCGAGCTGGGACTGAACGCCCTGCCCCGGCTGCGCTTTTCCGGCAGCATCCGCGCCGTCTCCAGCGACGCCTGGGAGGTGACGGGCACGCTTGCCGCCCGCGTCGTGCAGCCCTGCGTGGTGACGCTGGCCCCGGTCGCCACCAGCCTGCAGGAGGAGGTGCATCGCCTGTTCTCGCCCCATGCCGCCGCCCCCGAGGGCGACGAGGTCGAGATGCCCGATGACGAGCTCGAGCCGCTGGGGCAGTTCATCGATATCGAAGCGATCATGGTCGAGGCCCTGGCGCTGGCGCTGCCGCTCTATCCGCGCGCCGAAGGGGCCGCGCTGGACGCGCCCGAACCCGGGCCCGCGGCCGAGACCCGCAAGCCCTTCGCCGGGCTCGCGGACTTGTTGAAACACCCGAAGAACGAATCGTAACCTAGGCGGAACGCTGGGTTATCTGCCAGTTCGGCGAAATCTCGGGTCCCAGGTTCAGCGGCGCCAGCATCCCCTGGCCCAGGATATGATCGGCGGCCTTCTCGCCGGTCATGATCGAGGGCGCGTTCAGGTTGCCATTGGTGATGCGCGGAAAGATCGAGCTGTCGGCGACGCGCAGCCCCTCGACCCCGATCACCCGCAGCTCGGGATCGACCACCGCCATGTCGTCGTCCCGCCGGCCCATGCGCGCCGTGCCGCAGGGGTGAAAGGCCGACTCGGCATGCTCGCGGATGAAGGCGTCGATCTGATCGTCGCTCACCACATCCTCGCCGGGCTGGATCTCGTAGCCCTTGTATTCCGCAAACGCCGGCTGCTCGAAGATCTCGCGGGTCAGCCGCACGCAGGCGCGGAACTCGGCCCAGTCGTCGGGATGCGACATGTAGTTGAAGCGGATCTCGGGCGCCTGTTTCGGATCGGCCGATTTCAGCCGCACCGTGCCGCGCGACTTGGACCGCATCGGCCCGACATGGACCTGGAAGCCATGCCCCTCGGCCGCCGCCCTGCCGTCATAGCGCACGGCAAGCGGCAGGAAGTGATACTGGATGTCCGGATATTCCACCCCGGCGGCCGAACGGATGAAGCCGCAGCTCTCGAACTGGTTCGAGGCGCCCAGCCCCGTCCCCGTCGCCAGCCATTGCGCCCCGATCGAGCCTTTCCCCCACAGGTTCCAGTGCTTGTAAAGCGTGATGGGCTTGGTCGCGGTATATTGCATGTAGACCTCCAGGTGATCCTGCAGGTTCGCCCCCACCCCGGGCCGGTCCGCCCGAACCTCGATGCCATGTTCGCGCAGGTGGTCCGCCGGCCCGATCCCCGACAGCATCAGCAGCTTCGGCGTGTTGATCGAGCTGGCCGAAAGGATCACCTCATGTTTCGCCCGGAACACGTTGACACCGCGGGTATTCCTGACCTCGACGCCGACCGCGCGGCCATCCTCGAAGACCACGCGCTGCGCCAGCCCGCGCCGCAGCCGCAAGCGGCCGGTGGCCTGCGCCGGGCGCAGATAGGCATTGGCGGCCGACCAGCGCCGGCCTTCCCAGATCGTCGCCTCCATGGCGCCGAAACCCTCCTGCCGGGCGCCGTTGTAATCCTCGGTCGTCGGATAGCCGGCCTCGCGCCCGGCGCGGATGAAGGCGTTGAACAGCGGGTTCTTGCGCGAGCCGCGGGTCACATGCAGCGGCCCCTCGGTGCCGCGATAGTCGCTGACCGCGCCATGCGAGCTTTCCATGCGCTTGAAATAGGGCAGCACATCGGCATAGGCCCAGCCGTCGGCGCCGCTCTCGGCCCAGAAGTCGAAATCCCGGGCATGGCCGCGCACGAAGACCATGCCGTTGATCGAGGACGAGCCCCCGACCACCTTGCCGCGCGGCGTCACCAGCCGGCGCCCGCCCAGATGCGGCTCGGGCTCGGACGAAAACCCCCAGTCATAGCGGCGCATGTTCATCGGATAGGACAGCGCCGCCGGCATCTGGATGAAGGGCCCGACATCGCTGCCGCCATATTCGATGATGTCCACCCGCTTGCCGGCCATCACCAGCCGATAGGCCAGCGCGCAGCCGGCCGAGCCGGCGCCGACGATGACGTAATCCGGGATCATGCCCTGACCTCCTGCACCGCCCTGCGGGCTTTCTCTGTTTTCCAAATACCCATGCCCACCGCGCCACAGGCGCGGCGCCGATCAATAGGGCGCATCGACGCCTCCCATGCCGACATAGACCGATTTCAGCTGCGAATAATGCTCGATGGCCGCGGCCGAGTTCTCGCGGCCGATCCCCGACAGCTTGACGCCGCCGAAGGGCGCCTCGACCGGGGTCAGGTTATAGGCGTTGATCCAGGTGGTTCCGGCCTGCAGCGCCGCCGCCATCCGGTGGCCGCGCGCCAGGTCGCGGGTGAACACCCCCGCCGCCAGCCCATAGGGCGAGGCGTTGGCGCGGGCGACCACCTCCTCCTCGGTCGCGAAGCCCAGCACCGACATGACCGGGCCGAAGATCTCCTCGCGCACGATCCACATCTCGTCCGAAGCATCGGCAAAGACGGTGGGCGGGACAAAGGCGCCCTCGCCCGGGCCGCCGCAGACCAGCCGCGCGCCCTCCTCGCGGCCGCGGGCGATGGCGGCGCGGATCTTCGCCGCCTGGGCCGGGCTGACGATGGGGCCGTGCTGGGTTTCCCCGTCCAGCGGATCGCCGATCCGGACCTTCGCCACCCGCTCGGCCAGCCGGTCCAGGAAGGCGGGCAGGATGCCTTCCTGCACGAAGACCCGGGTGCCGTTCGAGCAGATCTGCCCCGAGGAATAGAAATTCGCCAGCATCGCCGCGCCGACCGCATCCTCGAGGCTGGCGTCGTCGAAGACGATCAGCGGCGACTTGCCGCCCAGTTCCATGGTGACATGGCGCATGCCCTCGGCCGCCGCGGCATAGACCTTCTGCCCGGTCGCGACCGAGCCGGTCAGCGAAACCTTGGCGACGCGCGGGTCCGTGACCAGCGCCGCCCCGACCGCGCCGCGTCCCTGCACGACGTTGAAGATGCCGGCCGGCAGCCCGGCCTCGGTCAGGATCTCGGCCAGTTTCAGGGCGCCCAGCGGCGTTTCCTCGCTGGGCTTGAAGACCATGGCATTGCCCATGGCCAGGGCCGGCGCCGCCTTCCAGCAGGCGATCTGGCTGGGATAGTTCCAGGCGCCGATGCCGGCGCAGACCCCCAGCGCCTCGCGGATCGTATAGACGAAATCCCCGCCCAGCGGGATCGCCTGCCCGGTCACCGTCGGCGCCAGCCCGCCGAAATATTCCAGCGCATCGGCGCCCGATGGCCAGTCGGCCACCCGCGTCTCCTGGATCGGTTTGCCGGTGTCCAGGGTTTCGAGCCGCGCCAGTTCCTCGGCCCGCTCGCGGATGATCTGCGCCGCCCGGATCAGCACCCGGCCGCGCTCGACCGGGCGCAGCGCCGCCCAGGCCGGCTGGGCGGCGGCGGCCGCGGCGGTGGCGCGGGTC
This sequence comes from Paracoccus sp. J55, assembly GCF_000513975.1. Classification (NCBI taxonomy): domain Bacteria; kingdom Pseudomonadati; phylum Pseudomonadota; class Alphaproteobacteria; order Rhodobacterales; family Paracoccaceae; genus Paracoccus; species Paracoccus sp. J55. The sequence goes on along the minus strand of NZ_AZVA01000006.1, from coordinate 130,567 downwards.
ACCTGGTCGCGGGCCGCCTCGCGCAGATGCGCGATGACCTCGCCGGTATAGGGGTAATGCACCGGCAAGGCCTCGCCCTCGCCCTCGACGAAGGCGCCGTCGATATAAAGGCTTGCGGCCGGTTGCGCGTCATGGCTCATGGCAACACCTTCTCCAGATAATCCAGCGTCATGCGTTCGGCGGCGGCGGCATCGGCCTCGTTGGACAGTGCCGCGCGCAGGTAAAGCCCGTCGATCAGCGCCCCCAGCGTGCGGGCGATGCGTTCGGCCCCCGCGCCGGCCAGCGGCCGCAGCGCCACCAGCAGGTTCGAGCTGAGCCGCCGGTGATAGACGCGCAGAAGCCGCGCCGCCTCGGGCTCGACCAGCGCCAGCGCATAGAAGTTCAGCCAGGCGGCGATGGTGTCGCGCTCGAAATTGGCGCCGTCGAAACTCGCGGCGACGATGGCGTCCAGCCGCTGGCGCGGGGTCACCGCCCCCTTCAGCGCCGCCCGGGTCGAGGCACCGTATTGCGCGAGGATATGCCGCATCGCCGCCAGGAAGATCCGCTCCTTCGAGCCGAAATAGTGATGCGCCAGCGCCGAGGACATGCCCGCCTCGCGCGCGATCTGCGCCACGGTCACGTCCAGAGAGCCCGCGCGCCCCACGGTGGCGATTGCGGCGTTGATCAGCGCCGCCTTTCGGATAGGTTCAGCACCAAGCTTGGGCATGACAGGACACCGTTTTGCCGTTTCGTTCGAAAATTCGCGCAAGAGACCCGCATCTGGCAGATCTTTGATTGACTCGTCAATCAATAAAAGCCTTAATTGACTCACCAGTCAACAAACCAGGGAGATAAAGATGACATTTCGCCGCACCGCCGCAGCTCTTGCCGCCGGGTTGGTCGCATCGCTCGCCACGACCGGCATTGCTGCGGCAGAAGAGCCGATGGCGTGCCGCAAGGTCGTCTTCTCGGATGTCGGCTGGACCGATATCACCGCCACCACGGCGCTGGCCACGACCGTGCTGCAGGGGCTGGGCTACCAGACCGAAATCAAGATCCTGTCGGTGCCGGTGACCTATACCGCGATGGCCAAGGACGATGTGGACGTGTTCCTGGGCAACTGGATGCCGACGATGGAGGCCGATATCGCCCCCTATCGCGAGGCCGGCACGGTCGAGATCGTGCGCACCAACCTGACCGGCGCGAAATACACTCTGGCGACCAACAAGGCCGGGGCCGAGCTCGGCATCGACGACTTCGGCAAGATCGCCGCGCAGAAGGACGCGCTGGAGGGCAAGATCTACGCCATCGAGCCCGGCAATGACGGCAACCGCCTGCTGCTGGAAATGGTGGCCGAGAACAAGTTCGACCTCGGCACCTTCGAGGTCGTCGAAAGCAGCGAACAGGGCATGCTGGCACAGGTTTCCCGCGCCGACGCCTCGGGCAAGCCGGTGGTCTTCCTCGGCTGGGAACCGCATCCGATGAACGCGCAGTTCGAGATGACCTATCTGGCCGGCGGGGACGATGTCTTCGGCCCGGATTTCGGCGGCGCGCGGGTCGATACCAACACCCGCACCGGCTATGTCGAGGAATGCCCGAATGTCGGCAAGTTCCTGCAGAACCTGGAATTCAGCCTGCCCATGGAGAACGAGGTCATGGGTCTTATCCTGAACGACGGCGAGGCCCCGGCCGACGCGGCGCTGAAATGGCTGAAGGCCAACCCGGACGCGGCGAAGCCCTGGCTGGCCGGCGTGACCGCGGCGGATGGCGGCGATGCCGCCGCGGCCCTGGACAAGCTCCTGTCCCGGTAAGGGGCCGGCCCTTGCCCGCGCCGTCCTGTTCATGGGACGGTTCCATCCACCCTGACCGGGACCAGCCGCCCGGGGTCCCGGCACCGCGTCACCCCGGCGCATGCCGCCCCCCGAGCCCCGATCATCCCGCACGGCAGAAAGAAAGGGACGCATGGACCAACTGACTGCACTTCTGACCGATACGAAGATCCCGGTGGGCAGGACCGCCAAGGCGATCTTCGACTGGCTGAACGCCAATGCCGCATTCATCTTCAACGCCATCTCGAAGCTGCTCGACGGGCTGATCAACGGCATCCTGAGAATGCTGGAATTCCCGCATCCGCTGATCTTCACCCTGCTGGCCGTGGCGCTGACCTGGGCCCTGCAGCGCAACTGGAAGACCTGCCTGCTGGTGGGGCTGGGCTTCCTGTTCATCCTCAACCAGGGCTATTGGGACGAGACCATGCAATCGCTGACGCTGGTGCTGTCGGCCTGCGTGGTCTGCATGGCGATCGGCGTGCCCATCGGCATCGCCGCCGCGCACCGGCCCCGGCTCTATGCCTGGATGCGCCCGGTGCTGGACCTGATGCAGACGCTGCCGACCTTCGTCTACCTGATCCCGGCCATCGTCTTTTTCGGCATCGGCATGGTGCCGGGGCTGATCGCGACGGTGATCTTCGTGCTGCCGGCCCCGATCCGGCTGACGCATCTGGGCATCAGCTCGACCCCCAAGGCGCTGGTCGAGGCCGCCATCGCCTTCGGCGCCACCCCGCGCCAGCTGCTGTGGAAGGTCGAGCTGCCCTCGGCCACCTCGCAGATCATGGCGGGGCTGAACCAGACCATCATGCTGTCGCTGTCGATGGTGGTGATCGCGGCGCTGGTCGGCGCCTCGGGCCTGGGGGTGCCGGTGGTGCGGGCACTGAACAGCGTGAACACGTCGCTGGGATTCGAAAGCGGCTTCATCATCGTGGTGGTCGCGATCATGCTGGACCGGATGCTGCGGGTAAGGGGGCACGATGACTGAGCGCATGGACGCCGCGCGCAACGCGGTCGAATTCGACAACGTGAACATCGTCTTCGGCGACGCGCCCCAGGCCGCGCTGCCGCTGATGGACCAAGGGCTGGAACGCGGCCCGATCAAGGCCGAGACCGGCCAGGTGCTGGGCGTGCACAATTGCTCGCTGGCCGTGCGCGAGGGCGAGATCCTGGTGCTGATGGGGCTCTCCGGCTCGGGCAAGTCCACGCTGCTGCGGGCGGTGAACGGGCTTAACGCGGTCTGCCGCGGCGAGGTGCGGATCTGGGACGGCGACCGCATGGCCTCGGTCACCAAGGCCTCGGGCGCCGAGCTGCGCCGGCTGCGGCGCGAGCGCATCGCCATGGTCTTCCAGCAATTCGGCCTGCTGCCCTGGCGTTCAGTGCGCGAAAACGTGGGCCTCGGGCTGGAACTCGCCGGCATCCCCGCCGCCGAACGGCGCAAGCGCGTCGATGCGCAGCTGGCCACCGTCGGCCTAACCGAATGGGCCGAGCGCAAGGTGGGCGATCTCTCGGGCGGCATGCAGCAGCGCGTGGGCCTGGCCCGCGCCTTCGCCACCGAGGCGCCGATCCTGCTGATGGACGAGCCCTTCTCGGCGCTCGACCCGCTGATCCGCAACCGGCTGCAGGACGAGCTACTGGAGCTGCAGGAGCGGTTCCGCCGCACCATCGTCTTCGTCAGCCACGACCTCGACGAGGCGTTCCGCATCGGCAACCGCATCGCGCTGATGGAGGGCGGCCGCATCGTGCAGGTCGGCACCGCGCGCGAGATCATCGCCAATCCGGTCAATGCCTATGTCGAGGATTTCGTCGCCCACATGAACCCGCTGGCGGTGCTGACCGCCGAGGACATGGCCGAACCCGGCGATCTGGCGGGCGAGCCCATCGACCGCGAGACCCCGGTGCGCGAGGTCATCCAGATGATGACCGAAACCGGCGCCGATGCGCTGGCCCTGCAGGGCGGCGGAAAGGTGACGCGGCAGGGCATCATGTCCCGGCTGGTCTCGCGGCGCGGCCAGGGCGGCGGCGCGGTCGAACACTGAACCATCCCCTGTTGCAGCAAGACCATGGCCCGCCCCGCAATCTCCGCGGGGCGGGTTGCCTCGAATCGCGCGATGTGCCTATCAAGGGCCCTGTTCCGCAACCTCGACAGAAAGGGCACCGGCATGACCACCATTCCCGCCGCTTCGGCCGCCGCCTTTCGCGGGGTGAACCGACGCCAGGACCGGCGTTGACGGAACCCGTTCAGGGCATCCCTCTCCGGGACTGAGCTTCCCCATCTTCGCCGCCGGCCGACGCCCCGCGATGTCGCAGGGGCGCTGTCCGTCGCCTTTTCGACCATCGCAACATGAGGGCCGCACCGTGCAGAACGGGCGGCTGGACAGGATGACCCTTGCAACCATCCGTGCCGCGCGGGAGCTCCGCGCGCCCCTGGACGAACTGATCGAGACCCACGGGCTGCTGCGCGTCAGCCTGGCGCTGCTGCGCGCCGCCCTGCGGCGGGGCGGCAGGCGGCCGCCGCCGGTCCACACGCTTCCCGACCACCTGCTGCGCGACATCGGGATCGAGCCCGAGCGGCGCGGCCGGAACTACTGGGACCTGCGCTAGTCGCGGGTCGCGCCGGGCGGCGGGGTGACCAGGCCCCGCCGCAGCCGCGCCTCGCGCCAGGTGATATAGCTGATCGCGCCGATCATGAGAGCGCCACCGACCAGCACCCACAGGTCGACCGGCTCGGCAAAGACCAGCGCGCCCAGCAGGCTGGCCCAGATCAGCTGCAGCAGCGTCACCGGCTGCGTCACCGTCAGCGGCGCCGAGACGAAGGCGCGGGTCATGGCGTAATGCCCGGCCGTGGCGAACAGCGCGGTGCAGGCCAGCACCGCGCATTGCAGCAGGCTGGGCGGCACCCAATGCAGCGCCGCGATGGGCGCCAGACCGATGCAGACCGTCAGCGACATCATCGCCACCACGACCGAGGCCGGCACATGCTCGGACAGCCGCTTGGCGACCAGGTAGGACAGGCCGAAGGTGACCGAGGCGCCGAGCTGCGCCAGGTGGCCGGGCTCCAGCGCCCGGATGCCGGGCCGCAGCACGATCATCGCCCCCGCCAGCGCCACGGCGATGGCCAGCGCCCGCCGCCAGGACACGCGCTCGCCCATCAGCAGCGCCGCGCCGACCGTCACCACGATGGGGTTGAGAAAGCCGATGGCGGTGACCTCGGCCACGGTGATGCGCGCCATGGCATAGAACCACAGGATCACCGCCAGCACATGCAGCCCGCCGCGCAGCGCGAACAGCGCCCAGATGCGCGGGGTGAAGCCGCGCCGCAGCGCCGGCCCCAGGGCCGGGACCAGCAGCAGCAGGCCGAAGGCGAAACGGATGAAGGCCCCCTCGGCCGCGGGCAACGCCTCGCCCAGCCAGCGCACGGTGCCATTGACGCCCACGAAGCACAGTCCGGCCGCCAGCATCCAGAAGATGCCGCTCAGGTCGCTGCGTGTCTTGGCTGGGCCCTGCGTCATCCTGCCGCCATGCCCTGTCGCCCGGCCGGGCGCAAGGGTCAGCCGTTCAGCACCAGTCCCAGCGCGATCGACCACATCACCAGCCCGACCAGCCCGTCCAGCACCCGCCAGGCCAGCGGCCGCGCGAACAGGGGCGACAGCCAGCGCGCGCCATAGCCCAGCGAAAAGAAGAAGATCACCGAGGCGGACACCGCCCCGGCGACGAAGCCCGATTTGTCCTCCCATCCCGCCGAGATCGAGCCGATCAGCACCACCGTATCCAGCCAGACATGCGGGTTGAGCCAGGTCAGCGCCGCCAGCACCCCCAGCGTGGCGGCCAGGCCGGCGGCCCCCTGCCCGGCCCGCAGGCTCTCGCCGCCCCGCCATGCGGCGCGAAAGGCCCGCGCGCCATAGGCCAGCAGGAACGCCGCCCCGCCCCAGCGCATCGCCTCCAGGAACCACGGCGCGCGGGCGGCCAACGCCCCGGCGCCCAGCACCCCCGCGGTGATCAGCACCGCATCCGACAGCGCGCAAAAAGCGCAGGTCGCCAGCACATGACGGCGCATCAGCCCCTGCTTCAGCACGAAGGCGTTCTGCGCCCCGATGGCGACGATCAGCGACAGGGCGGTGCCCAGACCGGCAAGATAGGCATGCATGCAGCTCTCCTTTCGTCCCGTCTTGCCGACACGACCGCCTTCAGGCAAATTCAAAATCATTACCTAGATTAAGGCTGGCTTCATGCTCGACTATGCCGCGCTCAGCGCCCTGTCCGAGATCATCCGTCGCGGCAGCTTCGAAGCGGCGGCCGCGGCGCTCGGCGTCACGCCCTCGGCGGTCTCGCAGCGCATCAAGGGGCTCGAGGAGCGGCTGGGCCAGGTGCTGATCCATCGCGGCCCGCCCGCCACCGGCACCCAGACAGGGCTGCGGCTGATGCAGCATCTCGACCAGGTGCGGCTTCTGGAAAGCACGCTCGCGGCCGGGCTGCAGCCATCCGCCGGCCCGGCGGTGCTGCGGCTGGCGGTGAATGCCGACAGCCTCGCCACCTGGTTTCCGCCGGTGATGGCGGCGCTGCCGGTGCTCTACGACCTGGTGCTGGACGACCAGGACCATGCCCGCGACTGGCTGCGGCAGGGCCAGGTCTCGGCGGCGATCAGTTCGGACCCCGACCCGGTGCCGGGCTGCGACGCGCTGCCCTTGGGCGCGATGCGCTACCAGGCGCTGGCGACACCGGATTTCCTCGCCCGGCATTTCCCGCACGGCGTGACCGAACCCGCCCTGCGCGCAGCCCCGGCGATCATCTTCAACGCCAAGGACGCGCTGCAATCCCGCTGGGCCGAACAGGCCACCGGCCGGCGCCTGCACCTGCCCGGCCACCGGATCCCGGCCTCGGAACCCTTCGCCCGCGCGGTGGAGCTCGGCCTCGGCTGGGGCATGATCCCGGAAAGCATGGCCGCCCCGGCGCTGCGCCAGGGCCGGCTGCGCCCGCTGGTCCCCGGCCTGCCGCTGGACGTGGCGCTGCATTGGCACGTGCAGCGCGCCATGGCCCCCGCCCTCGCCCCCCTGACCGCCGCCATAAGAAAAAGGGCCGCAGCAGAACTGCGACCCTGACTTCTCTGTTTGCCAAATACCCCCGCCGGAGGCGGAAGCTCAAAGCTGCGCCGCCACATCCTCGGGAATGTCGAAATTCCCGGTGACGTTCTGCACGTCGTCGTCCTCCTCCAGCGCGTCCAGCAGCTTCATCAGCTTCTGCGCCGTCTCCAGGTCGATCTCGGTCGGCGCCTGCGGCTTCCAGATCAGCTTGGCATGCTCGGATTCGCCCAGGCTGGCCTCCAGCGCATTCGAGACTTCGGCCAGGTCGGTGTCCGAGGTATAGATCCAGTGCCCGTCCTCGTCGCTCTCGACATCCTCGGCCCCGGCCTCGATGGCGGCCAGCATCACCGTGTCGGCATCGCCGGCATCAGGCTTGTAGAGGATCTCGCCCTTGCGGTCGAACATGAAGCTGACCGAGCCGGTCTGCCCCAGGTCGCCGCCGTATTTGGTGAAATAGCTGCGCACGTTGGACGCGGTGCGGTTGCGGTTGTCGGTCATCGCCTCGACGATGATGGCGATGCCGTTCGGGCCGTAGCCCTCATAGCGGATCTCGTCGTAATTCTCGGCATCGCCGCCCTGCGACTTCTTGATGGCGCGGTCGATCACGTCCTTCGGCATCGAGTTCGACTTGGCTTCCTTCACCGCTAGGCGAAGGCGCGGGTTCTTGTCGGGGTCGGGGTCGCCCATCTTGGCGGCGACGGTGATTTCTTTGGCCAGTTTCGAAAACAGCTTCGAGCGCAGCTTGTCCTGCTTGCCCTTGCGATGCTGGATATTGGCCCATTTGGAATGGCCTGCCATGGTATTTCCCAGAATTTGGATATGTGCAGCGGCTTTTAGTCAGCCGGGGGCCGGGCCGCAAGCATTACGCCCGATTCCGGACGATCTCGGCCAGCACATAGAGCCGCAGCGCCGTGGCCAGCCCCACCTCGGGCGGGCGGGCTGCGTCGATCTCGGCGATCAGCGTCGCGGTGGTGCGGCCAGCGGCGCGGGCCAGTTCGCGCAGCTCGCGCCAGAAGGCATCCTCGAGGCTGACCGAGGTGCGGTGCCCGCCGATGGTGACCGAGCGTTTGACCGGCGCGGACATCGGCGGCAGCGCCAGGGGCATCAGCTCAATCATCGCCATGCCCGGGATCCTCGCGGCGGTGCTGGTCCAGATGCCGGGCGGCCCGCGCGACCGCGTCCTCCTCGGCCAGCCTCTGGGCCTTGCTGCGGCCGAACCTGGCCGCATTCTCCTCGCCCTGCCGGCGGGCGGCGTCGCGGGCGGCGTTCTTGCGCGCCGCCCTCAGGTTGATGACCTTGCCGGGGCCGGTCACATCAGTCCTCGGGACCGATCATCTGCTCGGGGCGGACGATGCGGTCGAAGGTCTCGCCATCGACGAAGCCCAGCGCGATCGCCTCCTCGCGCAGCGTGGTGCCGTTCTTATGCGCGGTCTTGGCCACCTTGGTCGCGTTGTCATAGCCGATGGTCGGCGCCAGCGCCGTCACCAGCATCAGCGATTCCTGCATCAGCTTCTCGATGCGCGGGATGTTCGCCTCGGTGCCGACCACCATGTTGTCGGTGAAGGACCCCGCCGCATCGCCCAGCAGCTGCATGGATTGCAGCACGTTGTAAGACATCATCGGGTTGTAGACGTTCAGCTCGAAATGGCCCTGCGAGCCGGCAAAGCCGATGGCGGCGTCATTGCCCATGACATGGGCGCAGACCATGGTCAGCGCCTCGGCCTGTGTCGGGTTCACCTTGCCCGGCATGATCGACGAACCCGGCTCGTTTTCCGGCAGGATCAGCTCGCCCAGGCCCGAGCGCGGGCCCGAGCCCAGCAGCCGCATGTCGTTGGCGATCTTGAACAGGCTTGCCGCCACCGTCTTCAGCGCGCCCGAAAAGAACACCATCGCGTCATGCGCCGCCAGCGCCTCGAACTTGTTCGGCGCGGTGACGAAGGGCAGATCGGTGATCTCGGCGATCTTGGCGGCGATGGCCGTGTCCCAGCCCTTCTTGGTGTTCAGCCCGGTGCCGACGGCGGTGCCGCCCTGCGCCAGCTCGTAGATGTCGCCAAGCGCCAGCTTCACCCGCTCGATGCCCTTGGCGACCTGATGCGCATAGCCGCCGAATTCCTGGCCCAGCGTCAGCGGCGTGGCGTCCTGGGTATGGGTGCGGCCGATCTTGATGATATCCTTGAATTCCTCGGACTTCGCCACCAGCGCCTTGTGCAGCTTTTCCAGCCCCGGCAGCAGCACGTCGCGCGCCTGCATGGCGATGGCGACATGCATCGCAGTCGGGAAGGTGTCGTTCGAGGACTGGCCCATGTTCACATGGTCGTTCGGATGCACGGGCTTCTTCGAGCCCATCTCGCCGCCCAGGATCTCGATGGCGCGGTTCGAGATCACCTCGTTCGCGTTCATGTTCGACTGCGTGCCCGATCCGGTCTGCCAGACCACAAGCGGGAAGTTGTCGTCGAACTTGCCGGCGACCACTTCCGAGGCCGCCTGCACCATGGCCTTGCCGATCTCGGGGTCCAGCTTGCCGCTGGCCATGTTCACCTCGGCCGCGGCCTGCTTGATCACCCCCAGGGCGCGGATGATCGCCACCGGCTGCTTCTCCCAGCCGATGGGGAAGTTCTGGATCGAGCGTTGGGTCTGCGCGCCCCAATACTTGTCGGCAGGCACCTCCAGCGGGCCGAAGCTGTCGGTCTCGGTGCGGGTGGTCTTGGTCATGGCATGCTCCCTCACGGTGTTGTGGGGGTTCTAGGCCCGATGGCAGGGATTCGCAATCGGCATGCCGTGGTATGCCATGCGCTAACAGCGTCTTACTTGCGCCATTTGTCCAGGCTGACCACCTCGGCGCCGCCCTTCGGCCCGTCCTCGTCCGGACCGTCGGGCTCGGCCTCCTGCTCTTCCTCGACTTCGTCCTCGTCCTCATCCTCTTCGTGGTTCTCGAATCGCAGGCCGAATTCGACCGAAGGGTCCACGAAGGTGCGCAGCGCGTCGAAGGGAATATAAAGCGGCTCGGGCGAGTTGCCGAAGTTCAGCGTGATGTGGAAGCCATCCGGCGTGACCGAAAGATTCTCGAACCAGTGCTGGATGACGATGGTCATCTCCTCGGGATAACGCTCGCGCAGCCAGTCGGCCATCTCGACATCCGAATCGCGGGTGTCGAAGGTGATGAAGAAATGATGCTCGCCGGGCAGCCCCTCCTTCGCGACCGCCTGCAGCACATCCGCGATCAGCCGCTGCATGGCCCGGTGCATCATTCCGCCGTAATCTATTCCGCGTGCCATGGCGTCCTCCGTCGTGATTGGGGGCCAGCATAGGGAAATGAGGCCGCTTGAAAAGCCCCTTGCGCCGCTCCCAGGCAGGACCGCCAGCCGGTTTCTTCGTTCCCCAAATACCCAAAAAGCCGCGCCGGAAGCGCGGCTGCAAAGCCATGGGATCATGGGGAAAGATGGCGCGGTTGACGGGGCTCGAACCCGCGACCCCCGGCGTGACAGGCCGGTACTCTAACCAACTGAGCTACAACCGCGCATCTTTTCGGCGATAGGCAATGTGGTGGTGGCGCGGTTGACGGGGCTCGAACCCGCGACCCCCGGCGTGACAGGCCGGTACTCTAACCAACTGAGCTACAACCGCGCAGACCACTTCCCCGGATCGCCGTCCGGGGTGCGAGGGGGTTTACGCACGGGGCCGGGCGGCGTCAAGGCCGTTCTTGCGCAAAAATGCAGGGGCGCCCCGAAAGGCGCCCCCATTCCGTCCGGCAAACCGCCGCAAGGCTTATTTCCGCACGGTCTTCTCGTCGAAATCCGGCAGGGCTTCCAGCTCGGCCTTGGTGTAGTTGGTGGCGAAGAAGGTGTCGTTGCCGATGGTCACCAGATGGATGGCATCCACGCCCAGCAGGACCTTCTTGGCGCCGATGCCCAGGAAGCCGCCGATATCGGCGACATAGCCGACGACCTGGCCCGAATCATCCAGCACGACGTCGTTCACCTTGGCGATGTCCTGCCATTCGGCCGGGCGCTCCTCGACCGCGGGATCGACCCATTCGGTGGTCGAGGGCTCGTTGGTGGTCCAGATCCGGCGGCTGGTCAGCCAGCTCGACAGCACGCCCGGCTCGGCTTCCGAGATGGCCGGCGGGTTGACGTCCGGCGGCGTGACCGGCGCCTCGGCGGCCGCGTCCGCGGCGGCATCGGCAGCGTCGCTCGCGGCATCGGCGGCATCCTCGGCGGCGCCGGCGGCATCCTCGGCCGCGCCCTCGGCCGCCTCGGGCACCGCATCGCCGGCGGGTGCATCCGGGGCCATTCCGGTTTCCGCGGCAGCCCCGGTCGCATCATTGGCGGCGTCGCTCGCCGCATCGGCGGCCTCGGCCGCATCATCGGCGGCCTGGGCAGCGGCGTCGCCGGTTTCCTCGGCAGCCTGATCGGCAGCCTGCTCGGCCTGATCGGCGGCCTGCTCGGCCTGATCGGCGGCGCTTTCCGCCGCGGTCGCGGCGTCCTCGACCTGCTCGGCCGGCATCTCGGCAGGGGGGGTGGTCTCGGTCTGGGCAAAGACGGGACTGGCAAGCGCCAAGGTGGCGGCGGCGATGACAAGAGGTTTCATGGACGATGTCCTTTCCGGTTGTCGTTGTTACGGATGGCGCTAGACCGCCATATGTCCGCCCAACGCCCGCATTCGCGGCATCGTTCCCATGAAATGGTGCCGAAACAATCACAAGGCGGAAATCCGCCCGTGATCCCGCCGCGAATCCGGCCCGGCTTCAGCGCCGCGCCGGATGGCTGATCCGGCCGCCGCAGACCGGCCCCGGCGCGCCGGTGGTGCCGGGCCCCGAGGTCGGCAACCCGCGCAGCACCCGCACCGCCAGCCAGCCGAAGGCCTGCGCTTCGAGCATGTCGCCGTCCAGCCCCGCCGCCTCGACCGGCGCGACGCGGGCCGGCAGGCGCGCCGCCAGCGCCGCCATCATCGCCGCGTTGTGCCGGCCGCCGCCGCAGACCAGGACCAGCTCCGGCGCCCGGTCCAGGGCCGCCAGCCCCGCCGCCACCGCCGCCGCCGCCGCATGGGTCAGCGTCGCCGCCGCGTCGGCATCGGAAAGGCCCGCCACCTCGGCCGCCAGCGCCGGGAAGGCGTCGCGGTCCAGCGATTTCGGCACCGGCCGGGCGAAATGCGGATGGCACAGGAAGCGGGCGATGACCGCCTCGTCCGGGCGGCCCTGCAGGGCCAGCCGCCCGCCCTCGTCCCGCGCCAGCCCGCGCCGGGCGCGCATCAGGTCGTTCACGGGCGCATTGGCCGGGCCGGTGTCGAAAGCGATGCAGGCCCCCGGCGCCTCGGGCGCGCCGGCGGCGGGATCGACGAGGGTCAGGTTGCCCACGCCGCCCAGGTTCAGGAAGGCGACCGGGGCGCGGGGCAGAAGCCCCTGCCCCATCGCCCATTCCGCGCAGGCCCAATGGAAGAAGGGCGCAAGCGGCGCGCCCTCGCCGCCCTGCCGCACATCCTCGGAGCGGAAATCCCAGACCACCGGCCGGCCCAGCCGCCGCGCCAGCGCGGCCCCGTCGCCGGCCTGATGCGTGCCCCGTCCCCCGGGATCATGCGCCAGCGTCTGGCCGTGATAGCCGACCAGCTCCGCCTCGGGGAAGCCTTCGGCCAGCGCGGCATGGGCGGCGACGGACAGCGCCGCCGCCTCGGCCACGTCGGGCCCGCCCGGCCATTGCCCCAGCGCCGCGTGCAGCAGACCCGATTCATTGCCGGAATAGGCGCGATAGGCGCTGCGGCCGAAGCCCGCGATACGCCGCCCGTCCGTCTCGATCATCGCCGCGTCCACCCCGTCCAGCGAGGTCCCCGACATCATCCCCAGCGCCCGGATCATCCTGCTTTCCCTTCGGCCTTTCCCCCGGTATATCCGCGCCATTCGAAAGGAACAGCCCATGACCTACCGTGCCAAATCCGATTTCCTGAACGTGATGATCGAACGCGGCTATCTGGCGGACTGCACCGACATGCAGGCGCTGGACGACGCCCTGATCGACGGCCCGGTGACGGCATATATCGGTTATGACGCGACGGCGGCCAGCCTGCATGTCGGGCACCTGCTGAACATCATGATGCTGCGCTGGTTCCAGAAGACCGGCAACCGCCCGATCACGCTGATGGGCGGCGGCACCACCAAGGTCGGCGACCCGTCCTTCCGGTCCGAGGAACGCCCGCTGCTGACCCCGCAGGCGATCCAGGCGAATATCGACGGCATGCAGCAGGTCTTCGCCCGCTACCTCGACTATGGCGAAGGGCGGGCGACGATGCTGAACAATGCCGAATGGCTGGACGGGCTGAACTACCTGGATTTCCTGCGCGACATCGGCCGGCATTTCAGCGTGAACCGGATGCTCAGCTTCGAATCGGTCAAGTCGCGGCTGGACCGCGAGCAGTCGCTGAGCTTCCTCGAATTCAACTACATGATCCTGCAGGCCTATGATTTCCTGGAACTGTATCGCCGCTATGGCTGCCGGCTGCAGATGGGCGGCTCGGACCAGTGGGGCAACATCGTCAACGGCATCGACCTGACCCGCCGCGTGCTGGATGCCGAGATCTGGGGCCTGACCTCGCCCTTGCTGACCACCTCGGACGGCCGCAAGATGGGCAAATCGGCCGGCGGCGCGGTCTGGCTGAACGGCGCCATGCTGTCGCCCTACGAGTTCTGGCAGTTCTGGCGCAACACCACCGACGCCGATGTCGGCCGCTTCCTGAAGCTCTATACCGAGCTTCCGGTCGAGGAATGCGACCGCCTCGGCCGGCTTTCCGGCTCCGAGATCAACGCCGCCAAGATCATCCTCGCCAACGAGGTCACGACGCTGCTGCACGGCGCCGAAGCCGCCGCCTCGGCCGAGGCGACCGCCCGCGAGGTCTTCGAGCAGGGCGGCGCCGGCGGCGATCTGGAGGTGGTGACCATCGGCGCCGATGCCTTGGCCTCGGGCCTGACGGTGGTGCAACTGCTGGCGCAGACCGGCATCACCGCCTCGGGCAAGGAGGCCAAGCGCCTGATCGCCGAGGGCGGGCTGCGGCTGAACAACGAGGCGGTCTCGGACCCGCAGTTGCCGGTCGACGCGGCGCTGATCGGCAAGGGGCTGAAGGTCTCGGTCGGCAAGAAGAAGCACCGCATGGTGCAGGTGGGATAAGCGAAGAGCGGCGCGCGACTTCTTCGCTCCCCCAATACCCCCAGCGACAGGGCCGGGGAAGCCCTGTCGCCCGCCCTCTACCGTTCGAATGCCAAGCGGGGGGTGTCCACTGCCGCTTTCTCACCCGCCCTGCCAGGCCCTCACCGCCTCCAGCGGCCAGAGCAGCATCAGCACGTTCAGCACCAGCCCGTCGCGGATCAGCCAGGTGGTCAGCGCCTCGAAGCCGATCACCATGGCGACCGAGGCCCAGACCGGCAGCCGCGCCGCCAGCACGAAGCCCAGCACCATCGCCAGGATATCCGCCACCGAATTGACCACGCTGTCGCCGTAATAGTCCAGCGAGATGGTCACCGCGCGGTAGCGCCCAATGATCGCGTCGGAATTCTCGACGATCTCCCAGGCGGATTCGACCAGCGTCGCGATCGCCAGCCGCCAGCCGAAAGACAGGCGCCGCGCCACCAGCCACAGCCCTGCATAGAACAGCAGCCCGTGGATGATGTGCGAGGGCGTATACCAGTCGGTCAGATGCTGCGAATTCTCGGAACTCATCGTCTCGCCGTGCCAGAGCTTGACATGGCCGCATGTGCAGATCGGCTCGCGCCCGATCCAGAGCAGCCAGGCCGCAGCCAGGAGGATGATGAGGAAGCTGGCCCAGTAAGGGGCGGATCGGCGCGTGAACATGGGGCGAGGTGAAATCATCTTCGCGGCGCGCTGTCCATGGCCCGCACGCTAGCCGGCCCGCAGCGCCGCCGCCATCACCCGGTCCAGCGCTTGCAGGAACCGCGCCCGCTCGGGTTTGCCGAAACCGCCGCCGCGGCCCTGGTGGAATGGGTCGGCGGCGCGGATGTCCTGCATCAGGTCGCGCGTCGCCAGCCGCGGGCCGATATTGCCCGGCGTCAGCACCTCGCCGTCGGGCTGCACGACCTGCGCGCCGGCCTTGAGGCAGCGGTCGGCCAGCGGCAGGTCGGTGGTGACCACCACGTCGCCCGGGCCGCAATGCGCCGCGATCCACTGGTCGGCCGCATCCGGCCCCTCGGGCACGATCACCAGCGACAGCAGCGGATTGGCCGGCGGCCGCAGCCCGCCGTTGCAGACCAGCACCATCGGCACGCGCAGCCGGGTCGCGACCCGTTCGGCCTCGGGTTTGACCGGGCAGGCGTCGGCGTCGATGTAAAGCGTGGTCATGCGGGGACTCCTTGAAGAAAAGCCCCGCGCGGGGCGGGGCTTTCGGGTCGGGCGGCGGGCTTATTCCTCGACCGTCACCTTGACCATGTAGTCGGGCTCGACCACCGAGCCGTTGGCGGCGGGATCGCCCTTCTTGACCGCGTTCAGCACATCCCAGCCATCGACCAGCTGGCCGACCACGGTATATTGCCCGTCAAGGAAGGTGGCCGGCGCCAAGTCGATGAAGAACTGGCTGTTGGCCGAATTCGGGTCCTGCGCCCGCGCCATGCCCACGGTGCCTGCCTGGAAGCTGACATCGTTGAACTCGGCCTGCAGGTCCGGCATGTTCGAGCCGCCCATGCCGGCCCGCGCGGTGTCGCCACCATGCTTGCCGAACTCGACATCGCCGGTCTGGGCCATGAAGCCGTCGATCACGCGGTGGAACACCACCCCGTCATAGGCGCCGGACTTCGCCAGCGTCACCAGCCGCTCGACATGCTTCGGTGCCTTGTCGTTATAGAGGTCCAGGACGATCCGGCCCTTGGCGTTCCCCTTGGCATCGGCGACCTCGATCACCAGGTTCGGGCCGGGGCCGTCGGTGACGCCCGGCAGACCCTCGGCCAGGACCGGATGGGCGGCCGCGCCGGCGGCCAGCAGCAGGGCGGAAGCCAGCAGCTTACTGCGCATCGGCCGCCACCTTCACCGAGATCATCCGGTCGGGATTCGCCGGCGGCTCGCCGCGGGCGATCTTGTCGACATGCTCCATGCCCTCGATGACCCGGCCATAGACGGTATATTGCCCGTTCAGGAAATGGTTGTCCTTGAAGTTGATGAAGAACTGGCTGTTGGCGCTGTTCGGGTTCATCGAACGCGCCGCGCCCAGCGTGCCGCGGTCATGCGGCAGGCGCGAGAACTCGGCCGGCAGGTCCGGCAGGTCCGAGCCCCCGGTGCCGGCGCGGCCCGGATTGTAGTTGTTTTCCATATTGGCATGTTCCACGTCGCCGGTCTGGGCCATGAAGCCCTCGATCACGCGGTGGAAGGCCACATTGTCGTATTTCCCGGCCCGGGCCAGTTCCTTCATGCGCTCGACATGTTTCGGGGCGACATCGGGCAGCAGCTCGATCACCACCGGGCCGTCCTTCAGCTCGATGATGACCGTGTTCTCGGGATCCTTGATCTCGGCCATGGGGGTCTCCTTCTGATGGCTTGGGCAAAGGCATAAGCATTTCGCTTCGCCCATACAACGCCGCCATTGCCCCCGGCGGTTCGCCGCCGTCCATGATTGCGGGGCCGGTTGACGAAAATGTCATGATGCGGGAAAACCGCGCACGGGCGCCAAAGCCCATCAGGAAAGGGACGAGACCATGGCGGATTTCAACACGATCGACGACCTGGAGCTTGACGGCAAGGTGGTGCTTGTCCGCGTGGACGTGAACGTCCCGGTCGAGAACGGCCAGGTCACCGACGCCACCCGGATCGAAAAGATCGTGCCGACCGTCAAGGACATCCAGGCCCGGGGCGGCATCCCGGTGCTGCTGGCGCATTTCGACCGCCCCAAGGGCCAGCGCGTGGACAGCATGAGCCTGAAGGTGGTGATCCCGGCGCTGGAAAAGGCGCTCGGCCAGCCGGTGAAGTTCGCCGAAGAAGCCATCGGCGGCCCCGCCAAGCGCGCCGTGGCCGATCTTGCCAAGGGCGACGTGCTGCTGCTGGAGAATACCCGCTTCTATCCGGGCGAGGAAACCAATGACGCGACCTTCGCCGCCTCGCTGGCGGCGCTGGGTCAGGCCTATGTGAACGACGCCTTCTCGGCCGCGCATCGGGCGCATGCCTCGACCGAGGGCATCGCGCGGCTGCTGCCCGCCGCCGCCGGCCGGCTGATGGAGGCGGAGCTGAAGGCGCTGGACGCCGCGCTCGGCAATCCGCAGCGCCCGGTGGTGGCGGTGGTCGGCGGCGCCAAGGTCTCGACCAAGCTCGACCTGCTCGGCAACCTGATCGAGAAGGTCGATCACCTGGTCATCGGCGGCGGCATGGCGAACACCTTCCTGGTCGCCCAGGGCATCGAGGTCGGCAAGTCGCTGGCCGAGCGCGACATGGCCGACACCGCGCGCGACATCCTCGAAAAGGCCGGCAAGACCGGCTGCACCATCCACCTGCCGGTGGACGTGGTGGTGGCGCGCGAGTTCAAGGCCGGCGCGGCAAGCGAGACGGTGGCGGCCGACGCCTGCCCCGCCGATGCGATGATCCTCGACGCCGGCCCGGCGACCGTGGCGAAGATCCGCGAGGTCTTCGAGACCTGCCGCACGCTGATCTGGAACGGCCCGCTCGGCGCCTTCGAGATCCCGCCCTTCGACGCCGCGACCAATGCCGCCGCGCAGGAAGCGGCGCGGCTGACGCGCGAGGACAAGCTGATCTCGGTCGCCGGCGGCGGCGACACGGTGGCGGCGCTGAACAAGGCCGGCGTCTCGGGCGATTTCACCTTCATCTCGACCGCCGGCGGCGCCTTCCTGGAATGGATGGAGGGCAAGGAACTGCCGGGCGTGGCGGCGCTGCAGAAACGCTGACGGCAGGCAGGGGGCCGCGCGGCCGCCTGCCCGACGCCGCCTCAGTCCTGCGCAGCAGGCTGGGCGGGCGGGTCGGCGCGCGGCGCGTCGTCCTGCTTCCCGGACCCGGCGGTGATGAACAGGATGAGCGCGATCACCGCCACGATCACCGCCACACCCATGCCGATGATCGGCACGAGATGACGGCGGGCGGCCCGTTCACGGTCGGGGTCAGGATCGTCGGGCATGGGCGCCTCCTCTTCGATCAACCCTGCCTCGACGGCCCGGTTCCCGTCAAGGTTGTGCGGCAGGACGCAGGATCCGTTCCCCCTGACGGGGCGGGCTCGACCGCCAGGGCCGCGGAGATCGCGGCGGGCGGCAGGTTGCGCCGGCATCACGCGAGTCGGTATCGAGGGACAGATAGCGAGAAAAAGGGCCCCGATCGAGACCAAGGAGGCCGGCCCCGCACCAGGGGAAACGGAGGTTCTGGCGGATTGGTTCGGGAATGCCGCCGCGGTCTTCGGCTGCCCCGGGGATCCCGGCAATTCCGACCTCGCAACAGCGCCGGACCGCCGCCGCCGGTTCCGTTAGCGCAATCGCGATTGCCCTCGGCGACGGGTCTGTTAATCAGCCCGCATTCAGACATGGAGTTCCCGATGCAGATGACCGATACCGTCCGCAAGATCCTCGCCAATTACGAGGGCGAAGCGCCGGGTGTGAAGGCACAGCTGGCCCGCATGCTGATGACCGGCAAGCTGGCCGGCACCGGCAAGATGATCATCCTGCCCGTGGACCAGGGGTTCGAGCACGGCCCGGCGCGCAGCTTTGCACCGAACCCGGCCGGCTACGACCCGCATTACCACTATCAGCTGGCCATCGACGCCGGGCTGAACGCCTATGCCGCGCCGCTGGGCATGATCGAGGCGGGCGCCGACACCTTCGCCGGCCAGATCCCGACCATTCTCAAGGTGAACTCGGCCAATTCGCTGATGTCGGACACGGCCGGCAAGAACCAGGCGATCACCGCCTCGGTGGACGACGCGCTGCGGCTGGGCTGCTCGGCCATCGGCTTCACCATCTATCCGGGCTCGGACATGGCGCTCGACATGATCGAGGAGATCGTCGAGATGCGCAAGGAAGCCGCAGCCAAGGGCGTGGCGACGGTGATCTGGTCCTATCCGCGCGGCGAGGCGATCAGCAAGGACGGCGAGACCGCCATCGACATCGCCGCCTATGCCGCGCAGATCGCGGCGCTGATCGGCGCGCATGTCATCAAGATCAAGCTCTCGACCGACCACCTGGAACTGGGCGAGGCGAAGAAGGTCTACGAGGCCAAGGGCATCGACATCTCGACCCAGGCCAAGCGCGTCGCGCATTGCATGCAGTCGGCCTTCAACGGCCGGCGCATCGTGGTGTTCTCGGGCGGCGCGGCCAAGGGCGCGGATGCGGTCTATGACGACGCCCGCGCCATCCGCGACGGCGGCGGCAACGGCTCGATCATCGGCCGCAACAGCTTTCAGCGCTCGCGCGAGGATGCGCTGGACATGCTGCAGAAGCTGGTCGACATCTATCTGGGCAAGGCCTGAGCGCCGTGGGGGCGCTGCCCCCACACCCCCGGGATATTTCGACAAGAAAGAAGGGCGCTTCGCAGGCGCCCTTTTCCTTTGGCCGCGGAACGCCTAGTCTCTTGCGCCACAGGCAGAAGGATGGGTGCATGGCGTTTTTCTCGAAACTGCGCGAGCGGCTGACGCGGTCCTCGTCGAAGATCGGCGCGGGGCTGGATGACATCGTGTCCGAAGGCGCCGAACCGGAAAGCGCCGCGCCGGTGCCGCCCGCGGCCCCGGCCCCGCAAGCCCCGATCTCCGACACGCCCGCCAAGCCCGGGCTTCTCGGCCGCATCTTCGGCCAGGCCGCCACGGCCGAGCCGCGCCGCGAGCTGGACGACGAGATGCTGGAGCAGCTCGAGGAGATGCTGATCCAGGCCGACATGGGTGTCGAAACGGCGCTGCGCGTCACCGCCAATATCGCCGAAGGCCGCATGGGCCGCCGCATTTCGGCCACCGAGCTGAAAGAGCTGCTGGCCGAGGAGATCGCCCGCATCATGACCCCGGTCGCCAAGCCCCTGCCCCTCTATCCCAAGCGGCCGCAGGTGGTTCTGGTGGTGGGGGTGAACGGCTCGGGCAAGACCACCACCATCGGCAAGCTCGCCAGCCAGTTCAAGGCGGCGGGCAAGAAGGTGGTGATCGCGGCCGGCGACACGTTCCGCGCCGCCGCCGTCGAGCAATTGCAGGTGTGGGGCCGGCGCGCCGGCGTGCCGGTGATGACCGCGCCCGAGGGCTCGGACCCCGCCAGCCTCGCCTTCGACGCCATGACCCGGGCCGAGGCCGAGGGCGCCGACCTGCTGATGATCGACACTGCCGGCCGCCTGCAGAATCGCCAGGACCTGATGGAGGAGCTGGCCAAGATCGTCCGCGTCATCCGCAAGAAGGACCCTTCGGCGCCGCACAACACCCTGCTGGTGCTGGACGCCACCACCGGCCAGAACGCGCTGAGCCAGGTCGAGACCTTCCAGAAGCTCGCCGATGTCTCGGGCCTGGTCATGACCAAGCTGGACGGCACCGCCCGCGGCGGCGTTCTTGTGGCCCTGGCCGACCGCTTCGGCCTGCCGATCCATGCCATCGGCGTGGGCGAGCAGATCGACGATCTCGACGCCTTCGACGCCCGAGACTTCGCGCGGGCCCTGGTCGGGCTCGACTGAAGCTTTCTCTGTTTTTCAAATACCCATGCGGCCGCGCGACAGGCGCGGGCGTCACGGCTTGACCAGATGCGCGTCCGTCCGGGTGTCCTCGACCGGCGCGACATTGCCCGCCGCATCGGCCTGCGGCTCGACCACTTCCTGCGGCGGCGTGAAGGGCGCGGTCAGCTCGGCGGTTCCGGCCTGCTTGTCATAGATGCAGACGTAACGATCCACCCCGCCATCGGCCAGCGTGGTGATCAGCAGCGCCGCGCCATAGCTTTCCGAACCGAAGGGGTTGACCTCGATGGCCGTCTCGCCCGCTTCGGGGGCCAGCGCGGTGCAGGCCGTCTCGACATCCTGGCGGAACTGCTCCCAGGCCTCCGCGGAGGCGGCGAGCGCGGGGCTTGCGGACAGGATCAGCATCAGGGCGGCCAAGCGCATCATCTTTCTCCGTGACAGGTGGCAAGGCACAACGCCCCTGCCCCGCCCGAGGTTTCTAGAGCCCGAGCCGTGCCGCGAAATCCCGCACCTCGGCCTCGTCCCCCGCCGCCAGCGAGCGCAAGAGCGTCGCCTGCGAGCGCAGGATCGGTTCTTCGCCGATGATCTTCAGGTGGTTGGCGCGCAGCGTCTCGCCCGAGGAGGTGATGTCGGCGATGGCCTCGGCGGTCAGGTTGGCCACCGTGCCCTCGGTCGCGCCCTGGCTGTCGACCAGCTGGTAATCCGCGACCTCCTGCGCCGAAAGCCAGGCGCGCACCAGCCGGTGATACTTGGTAGCGATGCGCAGGCGGAAGCCGTGCTCGGCGCGGAAATCGCGGGCGATGGTGGCGAAATCGTCCAGGGTCTCGCAATCCGACCAGCAGGCGGGCACGGCGAGGATCAGGTCGGCATGGCCGAAGCCCATCGGCGCCAGTTCCTCGACATGGCTGCGCCAGCCGGCCAGCTTCTCGCGGATCAGGTCGGTGCCGGTCACGCCCAGATGGATGCGGCCGGCCATGAGCTCGCGCGGGATCTCGCCCGCCGAAAGCAGCACCAGCGCCACGTCCCCGGCCCCGTCGACCCGGCCGGCATATTCGCGCTCGGACCCGGCGCGCGACAGGGTCACGCCGCGGGCGGCGAACCAGTCGAAGCACTGCTCCATCAGCCGTCCCTTGGACGGCACGCCCAGCCGGATCATGCTGCTTTCCCCAAGACCTGGCCCCCCAATTCGTAAACCAGACCCGGCCGGATGATGCCGCCCACCGCCGGGATCGAGCGGCCCTGCGCCTGGCCCAGAACCGCCGCCAGCGCGTCGTAGCGCCCGCCCGAGGCGACGGGCGGCCAGTCCTCGCGCCCCGCCGCCGCGAAGCTGAAGGTCATGCCGTCGTAATATTCCATCGTGTGCCGGCCATGGCTGGCGTCGAAATGCACCTGGGCCACGTCGATGCCGCGCGCGGACAGCGCCGCCAGGTTGCGTTCCAGCCGGTCCACCGCCTCGGCGATATCGGGGATCTCGGCCGCCAGCCCGCGCAGCTGCCGCAGCGCCTCGGGGGCCGGGGCCTGGATGGCGAACAGCCGCTCCAGCCGCTCGACCCATTGCGGCGGCAGCGGCGCCTCGGCGGCATCGCTGCGCAGCCGGTCGATGCGGGCCTGCATCTCGGCCGGCGAACGCAGCCCGGTCCAGGGCGCGGCGCTTTTCGGGAAGCTGCGGGCCTCGGCCGGCGCGGCGAAGCGCGCCAGCGCCTTGGCAAAGCGCCGCGGCCGCCAGATGTGGTGCAAAAGCGCGGCGCGGCGCGCGCCCGACAGCGGCAAGGCGCGCACCGCGTCCATCAGCAGGTCCATGTCGCCCATGCTGGCCTGCAGCTTCAGGGGCGCGAGGATGTCGTGAAACAGCGCGAAGACCTCGGCATCGGCGTCCGGGTCGCGGGCGAAAAGCTCGAAGCCCGCCTGCAGGTATTCGTTGTCGCGCGGATGCTCGGGGCGCGTCTCGCCATGGTCCTGCTTGCGGAACACCTCGCCCAGATAGCAATAGCGGGCGGGCTCGGCGCCGCTGGCCATGTGCATCTGCACCACCGGCACGGTGAAGTCGGGGCGCAGCATCATCTCGCCGCGGATCGGGTCCTGGGTCACATAGGCGCGGGCGCGGATGTCCTCGCCATAGAGGTCCAGCAAGGTCTCGGCCGGCAGCAGCAGGTCGGGCGCGACCTCCTCGGCCCCGGCGGCGCGGAAGGCGGCAAGGATCTGCTGGCCGATGGCCTGTTTCTCGCGCTTGCTCATCCCAGGATGCGCCGGACTTCGGCGACCAGATCGGCGCGGGCCACTTCGGTCTGGGCGGGCTGGGCCTTCCATTCCTCGTGGCTGGCCTGGGCCGCGATCTTCGCCCCCAGGATCAGGTCCTTGACCTGCACCACGCCGCGCGCCGCCTCGTCGCCGCCCTGGATGACGGCGACCGGGGCATTGCGCTTGTCGGCATATTTCAGCTGGTTGCCGAAGTTCTTGGGGTTGCCCAGATAGACCTCGGCGCGGATGCCGGCCGCGCGCAGTTCCGCCGCCATGGCCTGGTAATCGGCCATGCGCTCGCGGTCCATGACGGTGACGACGACCGGGCCCGGCTCGGCCCCGCCCATCAGCCCCTTGGCGCGCAGGGCGGCCAGCAGCCGGTCCACGCCGATGGAGACGCCGGTCGCGGGCACCTTCTGGCCGGTGAAGCGTTCCACCAGCCCGTCATAGCGCCCGCCGCCGGCGACCGAGCCGAACTGGCGCTTGCGGCCCTTGTCGTCGAGGATCTCGAAGGTCAGCTCGGCCTCGAAGACCGGGCCGGTGTAATAGCCCAGGCCGCGCACGATCGAGGGGTCGATGACGGCGCGATCCTCGCCCACGCCCATGGCGGTAAGCATCCCGGCGATCTGGGCCAGTTCGTCCACGCCCTCGGCGCCCACGGTCGAGGCGCCGACGGCGGCGCGCAGGTTTTGCAGCGTCGCGGCGTTGTCCGCGCCCTTCGAGGTCAGGAAGGCCAGCACCGGACCGGCCTGTTCCGGGCTCAGGCCCACGCCCTCGATGAAGGCGCCGGACTCGTCCTTGCGGCCGGTGGTGAGCAACTGGCGCACGCCTTCCTCGCCGACCTTGTCGAACTTGTCGATGGTGCGCAGCACGTCGTCGGCAGGCTTGCCCTCGGCCACACCCGTGGATTCCAGGATGCCGTTCAGCACCTTGCGGTTGTTGATGCGGATCAGGTAGTCGCCGCGGGCGATGCCGGCATGTTCCAAGGCCGCCGCCAGCATGGCGCAGATCTCGGCATCTGCGGCGACCGAGGCCGAGCCCACGGTATCGGCGTCGCATTGGTAGAACTGGCGGAAGCGGCCCGGCCCCGGCTTTTCATTGCGCCAGACCGGGCCCATGGCATAGCGGCGATAGGGGCTGGGCAGGTCGTTGCGGAACTGCGCGGCGACGCGGGCCAGCGGCGCGGTCAGGTCATAGCGCAGCGCCAGCCAGTCGCCGGCGCCGCCACCCGGAACCTCGGCCTCCTGCCAGGCAAAGACGCCGGCATTGGGGCGGTCCACATCGGGCAGGAACTTTCCCAGCGCCTCGACGGTTTCCACGGCACTGGTTTCGAGCGGCTCGAAGCCGTGGCGATGATAGATCTCGGCGATGCGGTCGAGCATCTGCTTGCGCTCGGTCACATCCGCGCCGAAATAGTCGCGGAACCCCTTGGGCGTCTCGGCCTTGGGACGGGGCTGTTTCTTCTGATCTTTCGCCATGGTTTGCCTCGGGCTTTTCCATGCGGCGGTCTAACGGATGGAGGATGAATGGACAAGCAGACGCAGGAACGCATCGAGCGGCTGGAGGAAGCCGTGGCCTATCTGGCGCGCACCGTCGAGGATCTGTCGGGCATCGTGGCCCGGCAGGAAAGCGAGATCGCCCGGCTGGCGCGCCATGTCGGCATGCTGATGGAGCGCGAGGCCGAACGCGAATCCGAGGCGGGCACCGTGCCGCTGGCGGACCAGCGGCCGCCGCATTGGTGAGGGCCCGAGGGGCGCTGCCCCTCGCCCCCGTGCCGGGGGCTCACCCCGGAGTATTTGGAAAACGGAGAAATCAGCGGCTGGCGGGGCCGAGGCGCGGGCCGGCCGGGGCCGGGGCTTGCGGCGCGGTCAGCGGCGGCTCGGCGGCGCGGGCACGGGTATGGTTGCCGGGGGCGGCCAGCGGCGCCGGCTTGGGGGTGGCGCGCATCGGCTGGCTGAAGGGGCCGCGCGCCGGCTGCTGGGCGGTGCCGGCCGGGGTTTCCTCGGCGGCGGGTTCCATGGCGGCAGGTTCGGCGGGCTGCGGCTCGGCCGTGGCGGCCGGCAGGGGGACCTGCTGCCGGCCGGGCGCGGCGAGGGCGCGGCGGAAGATCAGCAGGTTGTGATAGACCGTGGTTCGGCTGGTGAGGCCCGAGCGTTCCTCGGCCGGCAGTGTCTCGACCCGGACATAGTCCCAGCCGTCGCGGGCCATGTCGTTCAGCACATCGGTCAGCGTGGCGGCGAAACGCTCGATCCCGGATTTCGCGCCCCGGACCTTTTCGCCGCGGGCGGGTGCGGGGATGACGGTGTATTCGTAGCTGCTCATGCGGATGCCTTTCCTTTGGGCCGAAGGTTAGGCGAGATGGCCGGCCAAGGGAAGCGGGCTGCGCAATGCCGGCGCGCGTCGCCCGCTGCACATGTTCGGGAGCGGAAGGAGGGAAAGCCGGGCACGATGGGCCTGCCTAGAGCCGGACGGCGAGGGCCGGCGGGGACGCCGCCCGGCCCATGCGGATGGGCGGGGCGCACCGTCTCGGGACGCCCCTGACAAGTCAGCCGCCCAGCTTCTTCGCCACCAGCTCGTTCACCGCCGCCGGGTTGGCCTTGCCGCCGGTCGCCTTCAGCACCTGGCCGACGAACCAGCCGGCCAGCTTGGGGTTGGCCTTGGCCTTTTCCACCTGCGCCGGGTTCGCGGCGATGATCTCGTCCACCGCCGCCTCGATGGCGCCGAGGTCGGTGACCTGCTTCATGCCGCGCGATTCCACGATCTCGGCCGGGTCGCCGCCCTCGGTCCAGAGGATCTCGAACAGCTCCTTGGCGATCTTGCCCGAGATCGCGCCCGAGCCGATCAGGTCGATCACCCCGCCGAGCTGGGCGGCGGAGACCGGCGAGGTCTCGACGCTCAGCCCTTCCTTGTTCAGCCGGCCGAACAGCTCGTTGATGACCCAGTTCGCTGCCATCTTGCCGTCGCGGCCGGCGGCCACCTGCTCGAAGTAATCGGCGCTTTCGACCTCGGCGGTCAGCACGCCGGCGTCATATTCCGACAGGCCGAGCTCCTTGACGAAGCGCGCCTTCTTCTCGTCGGGCAGTTCCGGCATGGCGGCGGCGATGCCGTCCACCCAGTCCTGCTCGATCTCGAGCGGCAAGAGGTCGGGATCGGGGAAATAGCGATAGTCGTGGGCTTCCTCCTTCGAGCGCATCGAGCGGGTCTCGCCGCGGTCGGGATCGTAGAGCCGGGTTTCCTGCACAACCGTGCCGCCGTCCTCGATGATGGCGATCTGGCGGCGGGCCTCGTATTCGATGGCGGCCTGG
This sequence comes from Paracoccus sp. J55, assembly GCF_000513975.1. NCBI lineage: Bacteria > Pseudomonadati > Pseudomonadota > Alphaproteobacteria > Rhodobacterales > Paracoccaceae > Paracoccus > Paracoccus sp. J55. The sequence continues at coordinate 104,528 of NZ_AZVA01000006.1, read as the reverse complement.
ATGAAGCGCAGCGAGTTCATGTTCTTGATCTCGCAGCGGGTGCCGAGATGGCTGAAATCGCTGGTTTCCTGATATCGCTCATAGGCGCCGGGGGCGCAGACCGAGACGTTCACGTCGGCGCGCAGGTTGCCGTTCTGCATGTTGCCGTCGCAGGTGCCGAGGTAGCGCATGATCTGGCGCAGCTTGGCGACATAGGCCGCCGCCTCCTCGGGGCCGCGGATGTCTGGGCGGCTGACGATCTCCATCAGCGCGACGCCGGTGCGGTTCAGGTCGACGAAGGACATGTTCGGGTCCATGTCGTGGATCGACTTGCCGGCATCCTGTTCCAGGTGGATGCGCTCGATCCTGACACGGCGGGCGATGCCGGGGGCCATGTCGACGATCACCTCGCCCTCGCCCACGATGGGGTGGTAGAGCTGGCTGATCTGGTAGCCCTGCGGCAGGTCCGGATAGAAATAGTTCTTGCGGTCGAAGGCCGAGACCAGGTTGATCCGCGCCTTGAGGCCGAGGCCGGTCTTGACCGCCTGCGCCACGCAGAATTCGTTGATCACCGGCAGCATGCCCGGCATGGCGGCATCGACGAAAGCGACATGGCTGTTCGGCTCGGCGCCGAAGCCGGTCGAGGCGCCGGAAAACAGCTTGGCGTTCGAGGCGACCTGGGCATGGACCTCCAGCCCGATAACCAGTTCCCAGTCCTGTTTCGCGCCCTGAATGATCTTCGGTTCCGGGGCGGTATAGGTCAGATGGTCGAGCATGGCATTTTCCCTGGCAAGGCTGCCCAGCCTTCTAGGCGCTTGGGGCGCGGCTCGCAAGAGCCGGGACCGGCGAGCCGGCGACGCGAACCGCACCGCGGCGCTGTGCGGGGCATGCCGTCGGCGAAGGCGGGGCGACAGCGGCAGGCAGATGGCCGTATCCGCAAGCAGCGGGACGGGACAGGTGCAGGCCCTCGCGCGGGCGGCAGGTGCCGGTCTGCGCTGCCTCGGCTCACAGCGGACGCGCGACCGGCGGGACGAAGGCCGGATCAGCGGCCGTCCAGCATCCGCAATTCATGGGTGCGGCCCGCCTTGACATAGGTCAGCCGTCCGTCGCCGATCGAGTTGATGGTGCCGCCGTCGATGCGGTCGCCGAGCCGCACGGTCACCACCTTGCCGTTGCGCAGCCGGATCAGCGCCCGGCTGGCCTTGCCGGCGCCGATGATGCCGATGACCGTGGTGCGGCCCAGGTCGAGGCCGCGCGCCTGGGTGGCCGCCTTGGCCACGGTGGCGGTGGTCGCGCCCTTGCCCACGGCGCCGGCCGCGATCTCGGGCTCGTTGTCGATCTCGGGCGGCTTGTAATCCTGGCGCCGGGCGCGGGCGGCGCGTTCCTCGGCCTCGGCCTGGGCGCGGGCCCGGGCCTCGGCCTGGGCGCGGGCCTCGGCCTCGGCCTTGGCGTCGGCGGCGGCACGGGCGCGGATGCGGGCCTCGGCCTGGGCCTGCAGCTGCTCGTCGAGGGCGCGGCGCGCGGCCAGTTCGGCCTCGCTGGGTCCGGGGGCGGCCGGCGGCGCGGCCTCGGGCGCTGCGGGCGGAACGGCAGCGGGGGCGGCCGCCGCCGCGGGGGCGGCATCGCCGCGCCGGGGCGGCAGCGGCGACGAGGCCAGGGCGGAAAGCTGCACCCCGCCCGGCGTGGCCGGCGAAGCCTCGACCGCGGCCGAGATCGCCGCCTCGACCGCCTGGCCCGAGACGGCCGCCGCACCGGGCCGGGCCCGCGGGCGCGCCGAGCCATGCAAAAGCCCGCCCGAATCCCGGGCGGGCGCGGCAGCGGGGGCGGCGGCGCGTTCGGGCTTGTCCGGTGGCGGCGTGGTCGCCGACCTCAGCGCGTCGTCGATGGCCGAAGGGCTGACGGCATCGCTGGCCGTGCCCGGCTTGCGCTGCGGCCGGACCTGGGCAAGACGCTCGCCCGGCGGCGGCGCGGCGCGCAGCGACACCAGACCCGAGCGCCCCAGATCGCGGATCAGCATCCGCAGATGCTGCCGTTCGTCCGGGGTCAGCCCGTCGGCCCCGCCGCTGCCGGAAGGGCCGGGCGAAAGCTCGGGGGCCGAGCCTTCGGGACGCGAGGGCGGCCGGGCCGAGCCGCGCAGCGCGGCGCTGCTGGTCGTGGCGACGGGCTGGGCACCGGCCGGGGCGGCCGCGACGGGGGCCGCCGGGGCCGCGGGCGCAGGCGCGGCGCGGCGGCTGCGCTCGGGCGGACGGGCGCTGGTGACGGGCCGGGCCTGCCGCTGGCTCGCCTCGAAGGGCAGCGGGTTCGCGGGCAGGTTGGGCGCGGTGTCGGCGCGCGGCACGCTGGCCTGCGGCGTGGTGCGCCGCGGCGCCAGTTGCGGCCGGGCCGAGCTGGTCAGCCGGGTGGCGGCCGGCCGGGTCTGCGCAGCGGCCGGCGCAGGGTTCCGCGATGCCGCCGGTGCCGCTGCGGGGCGGGCCGAGACGACGGTCCGGGCCGGAACGGTGGCGGAAATGCCGGCCTGAGACGGGGCCGGATCCGCCGGCACAGGGGCCGAGGCCGGCGCGGAGGAGGAGATCACCGCGGCGGCGACGGCGGTCCCGGCAACCAGAACGCGACGCTGCTCTTCCTCGGTCAGGGCCGAAACCGGCGCGGCATGCGTTGCGGCGGGCAGGACGGTGCCCGCCGGGGCGGTATCGGGCTGCGGCGCGGCGGACGGCAGCGGCGCGGCCGCCGGCTGCAAGGCAGCGGTCGGGACCGGGGCGGGGGCTGGGTCGGCAGCCGCAGCCGGGGCCGGCGCGGCGGCTGCGTCGGGGGCCGGGTCGGGCTCGGCCGGGGTCGGCGCGGACGGAACGGGCTGCGCCGGCGCGGCCTGCTCGGCGGGGGCGATGGCGGCAAGCTGACCGCCCTGCCTTTCCGGAACCAGGAAGGCCCAGATCAGGATCAGGCCCAGGACCAGCACGCCCAGCATGGCGACCAGTCCCAGAAGCCCGCCGCGCTCGCCCGGGCGGCGGGGCGGAACCGGGGCGGCGCCGACGGGCCGGGCCTGACGGGCGCCGGCGGCGCGGTCATGCATGGCACGCGCGCGCGCGTTCAGAGCCGCCGAGCCGGCAGGGCCGGCCGGCGGAACGGCGCGCGAGGCCGATGTCCCGGCCACAGCGGTTTCCGCGACCGGGGCGGCCTCGACCTGTGGCGCGGCCGGGGCGGAATCTTCCTTCGGCTCGCCGGGCTTGGGCGCAGGGCCGATTGCCGCAGTTGCAAGGGGTTCGGGCTGCTGCCGCGGCTCGGCAGGATCGGCATCCACCGCCTGGGTCGGGGGCGCAACCGGATCGGGGCCGGCGACCGGAGCCTCGGCGGCAGGGGCGGGTTCGGCGGCAGGGGCTTCGGCCTCTGGCGCCGCTTCGGCAGGGATGGGCCCGGCAGGGGATGGCGACGCGGCCGAAGCCGGGCCGTCAAGCGGCGCGGCCGGACCCGCAACAACCTCCGCGTCCGGGCTGGGCGCGGCCGCGTCCACCGGCGACGGCGCTGCGGCGGATTGCGCTTCCTCGTCCGACGGCTGCGCCGCGGTTTCTTGGGCTTGCCGGGCCGGCGCGGCCGAAGTCTCGCCATCTTCCGGCGGGGACAACGGCCCGTCCGAGGGCGGCCCGGGCGGGTCCCCGGCCGCGATTTCCTCGTCCGGGTCCTCGGCCTGATCGCCGCCGAGATCCAGCGCGTCCCCCGCCTCGGGCGGTTCCTCCTCGATCAGCAGCGCCGAAGCGGTCACCGCCGCCTGCGCCGGATCGACCTGCGGACGGGCACGTGCCGCAGGCTCCAGCACGAAGACCGGCTCGCCCGGATAGAGATCCGGGGCAGGAGTCGCGCAATAGCCCTGCCCCTCGAACCCGTATTGCATGGCGAAATCGTGGGCCTCGCGCAGGGTCTGCCGGGCCACGGCGGCGACGCGCACGCTGTCGCCGTCGCCCTCCCAGTCGAAGGCCAGGTCGTCGATGGCATAGGGGGTCAGCCCGTCCAGCGCCCGGCCCACGGCGCGCGCGCGGTCGGCGCCGGGCGCGACGGTCAGCGTGGTATAAAGGATCTGGTCGTCGGGAATGACCAGCGTGACCGGCAGCGCCGCCTCGACTCCGGCGCCGGTCGCCATGGCGCGCAGGCGGGTGAATTCCTCGCGGAAGCTGGCGGAAGCGAAATCGACCGAACCCAGATGCCGCCAGTTCGCGCCGCCCTGACCGCCGGTCCGGTCGCGCCGCTGCAGATGCACGGCATCCTCGCTGAAAGAGAGAGCGTATTCGGTAACGGAATCAAGCGACATCGACAGGCTTTGCTTTCGGTTCCGGGCGCCGGGGCGCATCTTGGTCATTGGTCCCTTCGGACTAACCCAGAACGCGATCCGTGAAAAGCAGAACACCGGATTGTGAGGCATCCGGAACGAAATTCCGGGGTTATACGGGCTCATGAGGACAATCGCGCGACCGCACCGCTCCGGCGCGCCAAGGAGAAACCACCCGATGCCCCAATTCCGACCCCTGATCGCCGCCGCGACGCTGATCGTTCTGGGCGCTGGCCCGCTGCTCGCGCAGCCTGCCCCGCCCGACGCCCCGCCGCTGCCCGCACCTATGGGACATCATGGCATGAAACATTCCCCCGTCGCCCGGCTGACCGTGACCGGCCAGGGCCAGGCCACGGCCCAGCCCGACCTGGCCACGATCACCCTGGGCGTCAGCACCCGCGCCGCCACCGCCGCCGAGGCCATGGCGCAGAACGCCGAACAGCAGGCCAAGGTCATCGAGGCGCTGAAGGCCGAGGGCATCGAGGCGCGCGACATCCAGACCTCGGGGCTGAACCTGTCGCCGGTGATCGACTATCAGGACGGCCAGCCGCCGAAGCTGACCGGCTACGGCGCGCAGAACAGCGTCACCGTGCGGGTGCGCGACATCGGCGGGCTGGGCGCGGTGCTGGACAAGCTGGTCGCCTCGGGCGCCAATGAGATCAGCGGCATCGGCTTCTCGCGCGAGGACATGGCCGAGGCCGAGGACCAGGCCCGCATCGAGGCGGTGGCGGATGCGCGCCGCCGCGCCGAGGTGATGGCCGAGGCGGCGGGGATGCGGCTCGGCCGGCTGATCTCGCTGTCGGATGTGCAGATGGGCGGCGGGCCGCGGCCTATGATGGCCATGCGCGCCGAGGCGGCCGGCGCCGCCGACACGCCGATCGAGGCGGGCGAGCTGGCCGTCAGCGCCAATGTCACCGCCGTCTTCGCCATGCAGCCGGCCGATGCGCCGGAAGGCGGCGAGCCGCCGGCGCCCGAGGGCGAAGGCGAGGCCGAGGAAGCCCCGGCGAACTGACCAAGGCGAGCGGCGAGGCGACTCGCCGCCCGTTCCGCCTCAGGCAGTGGCGGCGGCCAGCGCCTGATCCAGGTCGGCGATGATGTCCGCGGCGTCCTCGATGCCGATCGACAGCCGCACCACGTCCGGGCCGGCCCCGGCGGCAATCTTCTGCTCGTCCGTCAGCTGGCTGTGCGTGGTCGAGGCGGAATGGATCACCAGCGAGCGCGAGTCGCCCAGATTCGCCACGTGGCTGAACAGCTTGAGGTTGTCGACCAGCTTCACCGCCGCGTCATAGCCGCCCCTGATCGCAAAGGTGAACAGTGCCCCCGCCCCCTTGGGATAGACCCGCCGCGCCGTCGCGTTCCAGGGCGACGACGCCAGGCCCGCATAGGTGACCGAGGTGACGCGCGGATCCTTCTCCAGCCATTCCGCGACCTTCTGCGCATTCTCGACATGGCGCGCCATGCGCAGGCCCAGCGTCTCGATGCCCATCAGCGTGTAATGCGCGGCCTGCGGGTTCATGGTCATGCCCAGGTCGCGCAGCCCGATGGCGATGCCGTGGAAGGTATAGGCCAGCGCACCGAAGGTCTCGTGGAACCTCAGCCCGTGATAGGCGGGCTCGGGTTCCGACAGGCTGGGGAACTTGCCCGAGGCCGACCAGTCGAACTTGCCCGAATCCACGATCACGCCGCCCGTCACCGTGCCGTTGCCGGTCATGTATTTGGTCAGGCTGTGGACGACCAGCGTCGCGCCCATCTCGATGGGCTTGCACAGGAAGGGCGTGGCCAAGGTGTTGTCGACGATCAGCGGCAGGCCGGCCTCGTCCGCAACCTTCGCGACCGCCGGGATATCGGTGACATAGCCGCCGGGATTGCTGATCGATTCACAGAAGATGGCGCGGGTGTCGTCGTCGATGGCGGCGCGCAGCGCGTCGAGATCGTCCAGGTCGACGAATTTGCACGACCAGCCGAAGCGCCTGATGGTCTGGCTGAACTGGGTGATGGTGCCGCCGTAAAGCCGGGTCGAGGCGATGATGGTCCGCCCCGGTCCCATCAGCGGGAACAGCGCCATGATCTGCGCCGCATGGCCCGAGGAGCAGCAGACCGCGCCGGCCCCGCCCTCCAGCCCGGCCACGCGCGCCTGCAGCGCCGCGACGGTCGGGTTGGTCAGGCGGGAATAGATATAGCCGACCTCCTGCAGGCCGAAGAGCCGCGCGGCATGGGCGGCGTCCTTGAAGACAAAGGCGGTGGTCTGATAGATCGGTACCTGCCGCGCCCCGGTCGCCGGGTCGGGCGCGCTGCCTGCATGGATGGCGGTGGTGTCGAAACCCCAATTCTCGGACATGGAAACTCTCCCCTGGTTCGGGGCAGAGACTAGGCGCAAGCCATGGCGGAAATCCACGGAAATCGGCGCCAGGCCGCGCGGAAAGAAACACCATGATGTCGCAGGAAATCCCTGGAGAAAAACTGTTTTCCAGAATGCTTTCCCAAGGAAAGCCTTCCATCTCGCCAGCGTCTTTCCTGGCCCGGCATGCGCGGCTTCAGGACCTCCGGCACCGCTGCGGGGACCGTCTCCAGCCCTTCTTTCTTGCCCAAATATCCTGGGGGAGTCCCGCAGGGACGGGGGCAACGCCCCCTCTCGCCCGGCACGGACCGCCAGCGGATGCCATGCCCCTCAGGGCTGACGCCGCGACCATGCGCAACCGCTTGATATGCAAGGGAAATATGGTGCGGTCGAGAAGACTCGAACTTCCACTCCGGTTAAGGAACAGCGACCTCAACGCTGCGCGTCTACCAATTCCGCCACGACCGCACGTCCGTAGGCCCGCGTCTCATAGACGCTTGCGCGGCGGATGAAAAGGGCATTTTTTCGCCCGCCGCGGGTTTCTTTTCACTCGGCCGCGACCGCCGCCTGCGGGGTGTAGTTCAGGATCGGCGCCAGCCAGCGTTCCGCCTCGCGCACCGACATGCCCTTGCGCTCGGCATAGTCCAGCACCTGGTCGTGCTCGACCTTGGCGACGCCGAAATAATAGGCCTCGGGATGGCCGATATAGAGGCCCGAGACCGAGGCGCCGGGCCACATCGCCATCGACTCGGTCAACTCGACCCCGGTCGCCGCGGTGGCGTCGAGCAGCCGGAACAGCGTCACCTTCTCGGTATGGTCGGGCTGGGCCGGATAGCCGGGCGCCGGGCGGATGCCCTTGTAGGGCTCGGCGATCAGTTCCTCGGGGGTGAAGCTTTCCTCGGCATAGCCCCAGTATTGCCGCCGCACCCGTTCATGCATCATCTCGGCCAGCGCCTCGGCGAAGCGGTCGGCCAGCGCCTGCACCAGGATGGCCGAGAAATCGTCATGCGCGGCCTTGAACCGGTCGGCGATCTGCTGCTCCTCGCCGCCGGCCGTCACGACGAAACCGCCGACATAGTCGCGGATGCCCTCGGGGGCGACGAAATCGGCCAGCGCCACGTTCGGGCGGCCGTCGCGCTTGCTCACCTGCTGGCGCAGGGTGTGCAGGGTCGCCAGCGGGGCGGCGCGATCCTCGCCGGTGAACAGCCGGATGTCGTCGCCGACCCGGTTCGCCGGCCAGAAGCCGACGACTGCGCGCGGGCGGAACCATTGCTCGTCGATGATGCGCTGCAGCATGGCCTGCGCATCGGCAAAGAGCTGCCGCGCCACCGCGCCCTGCTTCTCGTCCTCAAGGATGCGTGGATAGACCCCCTTCAGCTCCCAGGTCTGGAAGAACGGCGTCCAGTCGATATAGCGGGCGATCTCGGCCAGGTCGAAATCCTCGATCACCCGCGGGCCCAGGAATTCCGGCGTCCTGGCCTCGAACCCCGACCAGTCGATCCGCAGCGCATTGCCGCGGGCGGCTGCCAGCGGCAGGCGCTTCTTGTCCGCCTCGGCCCGGGCGTGCTTGTTGGCCACGTCCATGTATTCGCTGCGGATCGTCTCGACATAGGCATTTTTCTGGCCGGACAGCAGGCTGCCCACCACCCCCACCGCGCGGCTGGCGTCGGTGACATAGACCGCCTGGCCCCTGGCATAGCGCGGATGGATCTTGACGGCGGTATGCACGCGCGACGTGGTGGCGCCGCCGATCAGCAGCGGGATGTCGAAGCCCTCGCGCTCCATTTCGCTCGCGACATGCACCATCTCGTCCAGCGAGGGGGTGATGAGGCCGGACAGGCCGATGATGTCCACCTTCTCGGCCTTGGCGGTTTCCAGGATCCTGGTCGCCGGCACCATCACGCCCAGGTCGATGATCTCGTAATTGTTGCAGGCCAGCACGACGCCGACGATGTTCTTGCCGATGTCGTGCACGTCGCCCTTGACCGTCGCCATCAGCACCTTGCCGGCGCTGGAGGAACCGCCCGCGCCGCCCGCCGCCGCCCTCTCGGCCTCCATATGGGGCAGCAGATGCGCCACGGCCTGCTTCATCACCCGGGCCGATTTCACCACCTGCGGCAGGAACATCTTGCCCGAGCCGAAAAGATCGCCCACGACGTTCATGCCCGCCATCAGCGGCCCCTCGATCACGTGCAGCGGGCGCTCGGCCTTCAGCCGCGCCTCCTCGGTATCCTCGTCGATATATTCGGTGATGCCGTTGACCAGGGCGTGTTCCAGCCGCTTCTCGACCGGCCAGCTGCGCCAGGTCAGGTCCTTTTCGCGCGCCTTGGCGCCGCCTTCGCCGCGGAAGCGCTCGGCGATCTCCAGCATGTTCTCGGTCGCGGTGCCGCCGGCCCTGGGCTTGCGGTTCAGCACCACGTCCTCGCAGGCCTCGCGCAGGCCCGGGTCGATCTGGTCATAGACCGCCAGCTGGCCGGCATTGACGATGCCCATGTCCATCCCCGCCTGGATGGCGTGATAGAGGAACACGGCATGCATCGCCTCGCGCACCGGCTCGTTGCCGCGGAAGCTGAAGCTGAGGTTCGAGACCCCGCCCGAGACATGCACATGCGGCAGGGACTGGGTGATGCGCCGGGTCGCGCCGATGAAATCGAGCCCGTAATTGTCATGCTCCTCGATGCCCGTCGCCACCGCGAAGATGTTCGGGTCGAAGATGATGTCCTCGGGCGGGAAACCGACCTCGTTCACCAGCAGGTCATAGGCGCGCGCGCAGATCTCGACCTTGCGGTTCTCGGTATCGGCCTGCCCGGTCTCGTCGAAGGCCATCACCACCACGGCGGCGCCGTAGCGCCGGCAAAGCCGGGCCTGGGCCAGGAAGCTCTCCTCGCCCTCCTTGAGGCTGATCGAGTTCACGATGGCCTTGCCCTGGACGCATTTCAGCCCGGCCTCGATCACCTCCCATTTCGAGCTGTCGACCATCACCGGCACGCGGGCGATGTCCGGCTCGGCCGCGATCAGGTTCAGGTAGTCGATCATCGCCTGCTTCGAATCGATCAGCCCCTCGTCCATGTTGACGTCGATGATCTGGGCGCCGTTCTCGACCTGGTCGCGGGCCACGTCCAGCGCCGCGGCATAGTCGCCGTTGGTGATCAGCTTGCGGAATTTCGCGGACCCCGTGACGTTCGTGCGCTCGCCCACGTTGACGAAGGGAATGTCGTCGGTCTTGACGAAGGGCTCCAGCCCCGACAGGCGCAGGCGCGGCTCGATCTCGGGGATCGCGCGCGGCGGCAGGTCGGCCACGGCGCGGGCGATGGCGGCGATATGCTCGGGGGTCGAGCCGCAGCAGCCGCCGACCACGTTCACCAGCCCCTCGCGGGCGAATTCGGCGACCTGCGCCGCCATCTCCTCGGGCGATTCGTCGTATTGGCCCATCTCGTTCGGCAGGCCGGCATTGGGATAGGCGCAGATCAGCGTGTCGGCGACGCCGGAAAGCTCGGCCAGATGCGGGCGCATGGCTGCGGCGCCGAGCGCGCAGTTCAGCCCGATGGTGACCGGTGCGGCATGGCGCATGGAATACCAGAAGGCGGTCGGGGTCTGACCCGACAGCGTGCGCCCCGACAGGTCGGTGATGGTGCCCGAGATCATCACCGGCAGGCGCTGGCCCTTCTCCTCGAACACCTCCTCGCAGGCAAAGATCGCGGCCTTGGCGTTCAGCGTGTCGAAGATGGTCTCGATCAGGATCAGGTCGGCGCCGCCGTCGACCAGCCCGCGCAGCTGCTCGGCATAGGCGATGCGCAGATCGTCGAAGGTGACGGCGCGATAGCCGGGATTGTTCACGTCCGGGCTGATGGAGGCGGTGCGGTTGGTCGGCCCCAGCGCGCCGGCAACCCAGCGCGGCCGGCCGTCCTCGGCCGTGGCGCGGTCCAGCGCCCGGCGGGCGATGCGGGCACCGTGGAGGTTCAGATCGTAAACCGCGGATTCCATGCCGTAATCGGCCTGCGCGATAGTCGTGGACGAGAAGGTGTTGGTCTCGACGATATCGGCGCCCGCCTTGGCATAGCGGTAATGGATCTCCTCGATCGCCTTGGGCTGGGTCAGGTTCAACAGGTCATTGTTGCCCTGCTGCGGATGCTCGCCCGGCGCGGGCGGATGGCAGCCGCAGGCGCAGCCGCCGCCATGGCCGCGGAAATCGTCTTCCTTCAGGCCAAGCTGCTGGATCTGCGTCCCCATCGCGCCGTCGAGGATCAGGATACGGTCACGCGCAGCCGCGCGCAGGGCGTCGAAGACGGGGGAAAGGGGCAAGGTCATGTGTCGGTCCGCGCGTTTCATTGAATGTGCTGTATAGCCACAGTTCTTCCGTTAGTGAAATTCAACATCTGCAGAATGATCATGCACGGGATTCATCATCGGATGCTCGTGCTTCTTTCTTGCGGAAATATCCTCGGGGGTGTGGGGGCAGACAGCCCCCACCGCGACGGCCCGGCCGGGACCGACCGCGCCCCCCTTGCGATGGCCCCTCGCCCGGACTATCTCGCCGCTCATGACCGAATGGATCACCGCCCCCGGCCTGACCGATTACCGCGAAGCCACAGCCTTCATGGAGGCGCGCGCTGCCGCCATCGCCGAGGGCCGGGCGGGCGAGCTGGTCTGGCTGGTCGAGCATCCGCCGCTCTACACCGCCGGCACCTCGGCTCGTGCCACCGACCTGCTGGAGGCGCGCTTCCCGGTGCACGAGACCGGGCGGGGCGGGCAATATACCTATCACGGGCCCGGCCAGCGCGTCGTCTATGTCATGCTGGACCTGAACCGCCGCGGCCGCGACGTGCGCGCCTTCGTCAAGGCGCTGGAGGCCTGGGTCATCGACGCGCTGGCCGAGTTCAACCTGAAGGGCGAGATCCGCGACGGCCGGGTCGGCGTCTGGATCGCCCGGCCCGACAAGGCGCCCCTGCCCGACGGCTCCATGCGCGAGGACAAGATCGCCGCCATCGGCGTCAAGCTGCGCAAATGGGTCAGCTTCCACGGCATCGCCATCAACGTGGAGCCGGAGCTGAGCCATTATGCCGGCATCGTGCCCTGCGGCATCCAGGGGCACGGCGTGACCAGCCTGGTCGACATGGGCCTGCCGGTCGGCATGGGCGATCTGGACGACGCCCTGCGCCGCACCTTCCCGCGGAACTTCCCGCCGCTCGCCGGCTGATTTTCGCCCTGCGACATATTCACCCTTGCCGGTTCTGCGACCTTTTTCCGGTATTCCGCCGGCTTGACGCATGATAGCCCTGTCTGGCGGGAAGCGGAGAGGTCCGACCCCGGAGGAGAACGATACCCAGAGGAAACGCGATGAAGATCAGCATCTACGCCACTCTCGCCGCAATCAGCCTCGCCCTGCCTGCCGCCGCCCAGGATGCGGGCGACCCGGCCAAGGGCGAGAACGAGTTCAAGAAATGCAAGGCCTGCCACATGGTCCAGGCCCCGGACGGCACCGACATCGTCAAGGGCGGCAAGACCGGGCCGAACCTCTACGGCGTGGTCGGGCGCCAGGCCGGCACCGAAGAAGGCTTCAAATATTCCGAGGCGCTGATCAAGCTGGGCGAGGCCGGCGAGGTCTGGACCACCGAGGACCTGGCCGGCTACATCACCGACCCGAACAAATATGTCGAGGAAAAGGTGGGCGACAAGTCGCTCAAGACCAAGATGACCTTCAAGCTCGCGAAGAACCAGGCCGATATCGTGGCCTTCCTCGCGCAGCATTCGCCCGATGCGGGGGGCGAGGCAGGCGCCGAGGCGGAACCGGCCGAAGCCGAAGCGAACTGACGCCTTCGCCGCCGCGAAGGCCCGGCAATCACGCCCCCGGCGCGCCGCAAAAGCGCACGGGGGCGTGTTTTTTACTGCTTTCCGCGCATTGCGAGGGGTAGGATTGTGGTCTAGAACCAACGTGAGTCCGCCGGCCCCCGCGCCGGCCAGCCGCATGTCTAGGGAGTCCACGCATGGCAGACGCAGCCGTTCACGGCCACGGTGACCATCATGACACCCGCGGGTTCTTCACCCGCTGGTTCATGTCAACAAACCACAAGGATATCGGTATCCTGTACCTGTTCACGGCCGGCGTCGTCGGCCTGATCTCGGTATGCTTCACCGTCTACATGCGGATGGAGCTGCAGCATCCCGGCGTGCAATACATGTGCCTCGAAGGCGCCCGCTTCATCGCCGACGCCTCGGCGGAATGCACCCCGAACGGCCATCTGTGGAACGTCATGATCACCTATCACGGCGTGCTCATGATGTTCTTCGTCGTCATCCCGGCCCTGTTCGGCGGTTTCGGCAACTATTTCATGCCGCTGCATATCGGCGCCCCGGACATGGCCTTCCCGCGGCTGAACAACCTCTCCTACTGGATGTATGTCTGCGGCGTCGCGCTGGGGATCGCCTCGCTTCTGGCGCCGGGCGGCTCGGACCAGCCGGGCTCGGGCGTGGGCTGGGTGCTCTACCCGCCGCTCTCGACCACCGAGTCGGGCTATTCCATGGACCTAGCGATCTTTGCCGTCCACGTCTCGGGCGCCAGCTCGATCCTGGGCGCGATCAACATCATCACCACCTTCCTGAACATGCGCGCCCCCGGCATGACGCTGTTCAAGGTGCCGCTGTTCGCCTGGTCGGTCTTCATCACTGCCTGGCTGATCCTGCTGTCGCTGCCGGTGCTGGCCGGCGCGATCACCATGCTGCTGATGGACCGCAACTTCGGCACGCATTTCTTTGACCCCGCGGGCGGCGGCGACCCGGTGCTCTATCAGCACATCCTGTGGTTCTTCGGCCATCCCGAGGTCTATATCATCATCCTGCCCGGCTTCGGCATCATCAGCCACGTGATCTCGACCTTCGCGCGCAAGCCGATCTTCGGCTACCTGCCGATGGTCCTGGCCATGGCCGCGATCGGTATCCTGGGCTTCGTGGTCTGGGCGCACCACATGTATACGGCCGGCATGTCGCTGACCCAGCAGGCCTATTTCATGCTGGCGACCATGACCATCGCCGTGCCGACCGGCATCAAGGTCTTTTCGTGGATCGCCACCATGTGGGGCGGCTCGATCGAGTTCAAGACGCCGATGCTCTGGGCCTTCGGCTTCCTGTTCCTGTTCACCGTCGGCGGCGTGACCGGCGTGGTGCTGAGCCAGGCGCCGCTGGACCGGGTCTATCACGACACCTATTACGTCGTGGCCCACTTCCACTATGTGATGTCGCTGGGCGCGGTCTTCGGCATCTTCGCCGGGGTCTATTACTGGATCGGCAAGATGTCGGGCCGGCAATATCCGGAATGGGCGGGCCAGCTGCATTTCTGGATGATGTTCATCGGCTCGAACCTGATCTTCTTCCCGCAGCACTTCCTGGGCCGCCAGGGCATGCCGCGGCGCTATATCGACTATCCGGTCGAGTTCGCCTACTGGAACAACATCTCGTCGATCGGCGCCTATATCTCCTTCGCCTCCTTCCTGTTCTTCATCGGCATCGTGTTCTACACGCTCTTCGCCGGCAAGCGCGTCAACGTGCCGAACTACTGGAACGAGCATGCCGACACGCTGGAATGGACCCTGCCCTCGCCGCCGCCCGAGCACACCTTCGAGCAGCTGCCGAAGCGCGAGGACTGGGATCGCGCGCACGCGCACTGATCCGATGCCCTATGCATGGCATGATACGGCCCCGGAGGATTCCGGGGCCGTTTCCTATCGGCTGGAAGTCTGGCCGCATCGCTCGTTGCCGCGGCGCGGCTTCGTCTGGGTGATCGGCCTGACCGCCGCCGGGCTGGCGCTGCCCCTGCTGGCGGTGGTCGGTACCACGGTGCTGTGGGGGCTGCTGCCCTTTGCCGCGCTGGCGGTCTGGGGGCTGTGGCACGCCATCCGGCGCAGCTATGGCACCGCGCATGAGGTGATGCTGCTCGACCGCGACCGGCTCATCCTGACCCGCAGCGATCCGGGACGCGAGGACCGGATCTGGCGGACCAACCCCTATTGGGTGCGCGCGAGCCTGCGGCCGGGCGGGCCGGTCGAGGATTACCTGGTGCTGACCGACGGCAAGCGCGAGGTCGAGCTGGGCGCCTTCCTCTCGCCCGAAGAACGGCTGGCCTTACGGGACGAACTGGAGCGGCGGCTGGCCGGGTTGCGGGGCTAGCATCGCGCTTGGGCCAAGGCGCTCGGGCGGATCGATGGCAGGACCATCCATATGCGCCAGCATATCGGCCGCCTGCGAATGACTCGTCTTTCGGCTATCGGCGGGCCATGCGGTGGCGCAACAAGTCCGGAATATATGCGCTTGGGCGCGCGCCCTGTCATTGACGCGCCTTGCAAATAGAAACCGCCCGGGGATCTTCCCGGGCGGACATCCGTTCAGGTGCAGATCGGATGCACCGGGCGGTCAGAACCGGAAACCTGCCAGGATCTGCGTGCTTTCGCCGGTCGCGCGCAGGCCGATGGTGAAGCTTTGCATGGACAGGGTCACGACCGCGCCGAAGTTGCCCTTGTAGTCGGTATCCGGTTCCGCATCTGCATAGCACTGATAGCCGAGATAGGAATCGGGACAATCCGCGAAGGATTCCCGCGCCCCAAGCAAAAGCGCCGCATCCGCGCGGAAACGCCCGTTATCCATCACATTGCCGCCGATCAGGAAGTTATACGATGTCGCCTGTTTCGGCCGGTCGTTCATTCCCCAGGTCGAATCGAGCATGGTTCCCTCGCGACCGATATCAAAGCCGAGAATCAGTTTGCTGTCGGCCCGCTGATGCATGAAGCCAATCGAAAACGGCGTGTCGTCGTTTTCCAGCGGAGCATCGCCGTCGGCGCGTCCCGCCCCGATATAGAAGGTGTTGCGCAGGGCCGATCCCCGCTGGCCGTAATCGTCTTGCGCATGGGCAAAACCCGCGGAAATGGCAAGCGGCAGGCAAAGGCACAGAATTCCAGAAATCTTCATATTGCTACTCATTGTCTTCACGAAGGCGGCTTTCCCCTAGCAGAGAAAATTCCACGGAAGAACCGGACATTTCGCGCAATTCTTCGCAATTTTTAACGGCATAGGACGGATTTCCCGCGCGGGGATGCAACCAGATGAAAAAAGGCCCGCGCGCGGCGGGCCTTTCTTCCTGGGGCGGCTGGGGAGGAGGTCAGCCGTCCACCCGGATCACCTTGTTTTCGGGGTCGTAGGGGCTGTCCTCGGTCACCACCGCGTCCCACAGCTGGCGCTGCATGCGCAGCTTGAGCCGGGTGCCCGGCTCGGCCAGATCGGGGCGGACATAGCCCATGCCGATGGACTTGCCGAAGGCCGCCGACCAGCCGCCCGAGGTCAGCCGCCCGATCTTCTCGGTCCCCTCCGGGGTGTAAAGCGCCTCGCGGCCCCAGGGGTCGGCATCGTCCGGCCCGTCGATCAGCAGCGTCACGCATTTCGAGCGGATGCCCTTCGCCAGCATCGCCTGCTTGCCGTTGAATTCCTTGTCCAGATCGACGAAGCGGTCCAGGCCCGCCTCGAGCGGCGTCGCGTCGCGGCCCAGTTCGGTGCCGAAGGCGCGATAGGATTTCTCCTGGCGCAGCCAGTTCTGGGCGCGGGCGCCGACCAGCTTCAGCCCGTGCTTCTCGCCCGCCGCGACCAGCTGGTCCCAGAGATAGCGGCCGAACTCGATCGGGTGATGCAACTCCCAGCCCAGCTCGCCGGTATAGGCGACGCGGATGGCGCGGACGGGGCACATGCCCAGCTCGATATTGCGCATCGACAGCCAGGGGAAACGCTTGTTGCCCAGCACCGTCGCGGGGTCGGCGTCGCGCACCAGCTCCTTGAGGATGGCGCGGCTGTTCGGCCCGGCGAGGGCGAAGACGCCCCATTGCGTGGTGACGTCCTGCACGATCACCTGGCCGAATTCGCCCTCCATCTCCTCGGCCATCTTGCGCAGGTGGTCGCCGTCGTAATCCGCCCAGGCACCGGCCGAAATCAGGTAGTAGTCGTCCTCGGCCAGCCGCACGATGGTGTATTCGGTCCGCGTCGTGCCGGCCTCGGTCAGCGCATAGGTCAGGTTGATGCGGCCGACCTTTGGCAGCTTGTTGGTGGTGAACCAGTCGAGGAAGGCCGTCGCACCCTTGCCATGGACGCGATGCTTGGCGAAGGCCGAGGCGTCGATCAGCCCGGCGGCACCCCGGATCGCCTCGGCCTCGGCCTTCGCATATTGCCACCAGCCGCCGCGGCGGAAGCTGCGGCTGGCATGGTCGTCGAAACCGGCGGGCGCGTAATAGTTCGGCCGCTCCCAGCCGTTCACCTGGCCGAATTGCGCGCCGGCTTCCTTCTGCCGGTCATAGGCGGGCGCGGTGCGCAGCGGGCGGCAGGCTTCGCGCTCCTCGTCGGGGTGGTGCAGGACGAAGACGTGCTCATAGGATTCCTCGTTCTTGCGCGCGGCGTATTCGGTGGTCATCCAGCCGCCGAAGCGACGGGGATCGAGGCTCGCCATGTCGATCTCGGCCTCGCCCGCGGTCATCATCTGCGCCAGGTAATGGCCGGTGCCGCCGGCGGCGGTGATGCCGAAGCTGAAGCCCTCGGCCAGCCACATGTTGCGCAGGCCGGGCGCCGGGCCGACCAGCGGGTTGCCGTCGGGCGTGTAGCAGATCGGACCGTTGAAATCGTCCTTGAGGCCCACGGTTTCCGAGGTGGGAAGCCGGTGGATCATCGACATGTATTCCTCTTCGATCCGCTCCAGATCCAGCGGGAACAGGTCGGCGCGGAAGCTTTCCGGCACGTCGTAGAGGAAGCGCGCCGGGGCATTGCGCTCATAGGGGCCCAGGATCCAGCCGCCGCGTTCCTCGCGGACATACCATTTGGCGTCCGCATCGCGCAGCACCGGGTGCTCGGGGTTGCCCTCGGCGCGCCATTTGACCAGCGCCGGGTCGGGCTCGGTCACGATATACTGGTGCTCGACCGGGATGGCGGGGATCTTGATGCCCAGCAGCCGCGCGGTGCGCTGCGCATGGTTGCCGGTCGCGGTCACGACATGTTCGGCGCGGATCTCGAACTGCTCGCCCGAGGGGACCAGGTTGCCGCCCTTCTCGACCATCTTCTCGCAGGTGACGATCCATTCCTCGCCGGTCCATCGGTAGCCGTTGACCTGGATCTTGCGCTCGATGCTGGCGCCCGCCATGCGCGCGGCTCGCGCCATGGCCTGGGTGACGTCGGCGGGGTTGATATAGCCGTCGGTCGGGTGGAACAGCGCGCCCTTCAGGTCCTCGGTGCGGACGAGCGGCCAGCGGTCCTTGATCTGCTGGGGGGTCAGGAATTCATGCTCGATGCCCACCGTCTCGGCGGTGGCGGAATAGAGCATGTATTCGTCCATCCGCGCATCGGTCTGCGCCATGCGCAGGTTGCCGCAGCGGGTAAAGCCGGCGTTCAGCCCGGTCTCGGCCTCGAGCCCGGCATAGAGCTTGACCGAATAGTCGTGAATATGGCTGGTCGCATAGCCCATGTTGAACAGCGGCAGCAGGCCCGCGGCATGCCAGGTCGAGCCCGCCGTCAGCTCGTCCCGCTCGACCAGCATCGTCTCCCAGCCCGCACGCGCCAGATGCAGCGCGATGCCGCAGCCGACGGCGCCGCCTCCGACCACAAGGGCCTTCACATGGGTTTTCATCGCAAGCGACTCCTTATTCCGCGCATGGGCTACCTGTGCCGATTAGAGCCCGAACCGCGCGCCGGGCCCGCATTCCCGGCGACATGTTCTTGGCAAAAAACGACATGGCGCATCCGGGCGGTCCGGGAAAGCAAACGCCCCGGAAAACCGGGGCGCATCGTCACAGCATCGAGGGCACCACCAAGTCCGGCGGCCGGTGGCCGTCGGCAAAGGTCTTGATGTTGATGATGACCTTCTCGCCCATCTCGATGCGGCCCTCGATGGTGGCCGAGCCCATATGCGGCAGCAGCACGACATTGGGCAGCTCGCGCAGCCGCGGGTTGATCTCGTGCCCATGCTCGAAAACGTCGAGGCCGGCGCCGGCGATCTCGCCCGTGCGCAGCATCCGGGTCAGGGCGTTCTCGTCGATCACCTCGCCGCGCGAGGTGTTGATGACCACGGCCGAGGGCTTGAGCAGCTTCAGCCGCCGCGCATTCAGCAGGTGGAAGGTCGAGGGCGTATGCGGCGCGTTCACCGAGATGATGTCCATGCGCGCCAGCATCTGGTCCAGGCTTTCCCAATAGGTGGCCTGCAGCTCGGCCTCGATCTCGGGGCGCAGGCGGCGGCGGTTGTGGTAATGCACCTGCATGCCGAAGACATTGGCGCGCCGCGCCACCGCCTGGCCGATACGTCCCATGCCGAGGATGCCCAGGCGCCGGCCGCCCAGCCGCCCGCCCAGATGCGCGGTCGGCGACCAGCCCTTCCAGCGGCCGGCCTGCATCTCGGCCATGCCCTCGGGCAGGCGGCGGGTCACGCCCAGGATCAGCGCCATGACCACATCCGCCGTGTCCTCGGTCACCACGCCGGGCGTGTTGGTGACCAGGATGCCGCGCTGGCGGGCGGAATGGACGTCGATATGGTCCACGCCGGCGCCGTAATTGGCGATCAGCTTCAGCTTCTCGCCCGCCTGGGCCAGCATGGCGGCGTCGATATGGTCCGTCACCGTCGGCACCAGCACGTCCGAGACGCGCATGGCGGCGACCAGCTCGTCGCGACTCATCTTGCGGTCGTCGGCGTTCAGCGACACGTCGAAAAGCTCGGACATCCGGGTCTCGACCGCCTCGGGCAGGCGGCGGGTCACGGTAACTTTAAGGCGCGAGCGGGTCGGATCGGTCGCTTGGACGGCTGGCATGGTCGCTCCTCTCTTCCAAAGCCGGGCGGCTTTTGGCAAAGTGCCCGCGATGCGGGGCAGGCACAAGACCCCGAACAAGCAGGACGGGCAGATGAAGCAAGGACAGGCCTGGCTCGGCGCCGCGATATTGGCGGCGGCGACGTGTCTCGGGGCGGCAACGCTGGCGCAAACCACCGATCCGGGCGAGAACCTGGACGCCAGGCAGGTGCCCGGGGTTTCCGCCGATGCGGCGATCAGTCGCCATCAGGACGGCAAGCGCGACCCCAACCGCGGGTCGGTGACCAACCTGCCGCTGCCGCGCTATGTCAGCCTGAAGGGCGGCGAGGGCAATGCCCGGCGCGGCCCCAGCCTGTCGCATCGCATCGACTGGGTGTTCCGCCATGCCGGCATGCCGCTGCGCGTGGTGGCCGAGTTCGGCCATTGGCGCCGGGTCGAGGATCAGGACGGCGCCGGCGGCTGGGTGCATTATTCGCTGCTGTCGGGCGTGCGCACCGCCATCGTGACCAAGGACATGCTGGATCTGCTGGCGCGGCCCGATCCGCGCGGCAACGTGGTGGCGCGGGCCGAGGCGGGGGCGATCGTGCGGCTGCATGAATGCACCGTCGACTGGTGCCGGGTCTCGGGCGGCGGCGAAAAGGGCTGGGTGCCCAAGACCGCGATCTGGGGCGTGGACGCGGACGAGATCCGCGACTGACCGGGCCGCGGACCGCCGCCGCTCAGCCGGCCTTGCGGATCACCACATGCCCCAGCGAGATGCGCATCCAGTCGAAACGCGAGGCGCGCGGCGTGCCGGTGCCGAAACTCGGATGGGTCATGTCCTCGGCCCCGCATTCGTCGACCAGTTCCTTGACGAAACCGACCATGCCGCGGTCGTGGCCGTGGAAGCGCCGCCGCACCAGATTCCAGCGCATCCAGCCGGTCGCCTTGCGCAGCGGATAGACCGCCTGCACCAGCCCCGATTTGTGCAGCCGGTCAAGCAGCCTTTCATGGGCGGAAAGCTCCGGCGGGTGGGGGCGATAATGCTTCCCGTCCGGATATTGCGGCCAATATCCGGTGCCCCAATCCTCGATGAAATAATATCCGCCCGGCTTGAGGTGGTTTTCAAAGAGATGCCAGAAACAGATGCGGGACAATTGCCCGACATGCGAGGCGTCGTCGATGATGATGTCGAAACCCTCGGGCGCACGCTCGGCCGCGATGCGGTCCAGCAGCGCCTTGTCCTGCTGCTCGCCGACATAGCAGCGCACCCGGCCGCTGTCGAAACGGGCGTCGCAGGGATTGATGTCCAACCCGGTGATTTCGGCATGGGGCAGCCAGGTTTCCCAGTATTTCAGCGAATCGCCGCGGGCAATGCCCAATTCCATGAATCTCAGCGGCTGATGCCTGAGAGGGCCGATATATCTTTCGTAATTCACGAAATAATGCTCGAGCCCCATCTTGTCGATCGGCACCTCGTCGACACTTTTCATCGAGACCACGTTGGAAACCGCCATGTCTTTCCCCTGTTGACCGATTGCCGGGAATTCTCCTCACGTCTGCTCGGGGAAAGGATAGGGTGCGCGCGGCCGGCCCAGCAAGGAATTCGCGTCCTCCTGCCGGAATATACGGGCCGACACCGCCTTATCCGCGTCGGGGGCCGTGGCGGCGCCCCTTGCGGTTGCAAGATCGGCGCAAGGAAGGCCGCCCCGCGGGGGGGGCGGCCGGTCGAGAGGCCGCGAACGACCTTACATCGTCTGGCCGACCAGCGAATCGCTGCTGGCGGTGGCCCGCATGCATTGGTGATAGGTCAGGGTGATCGAATCCTCGGTCAGCCGCAGCACGCCGGGCCGGAGCTGCAGGTCGACGACCCGGTTGCCGCCGCTCGGCGAGCCGTCGCAGGACAGCGTCACGCGGGTGCGGTTCACCTGCTGTTCGGAATTCGCCACGGTGCAGGTCGAACCCGGGAAGATGAACTTGTTGCCGTCGATCACCAGGCTCTTGTCGCTGGCGACGTCGCCGCAATTCGATTCCAGCAGGTTGTAGGTGCCGTTCAGCGCATTGCTCTGCGCGATTGGGCCTGGCGTGGGTTCGGGATTGGCGGGGGCGGTCTGGTCGCAGGCCGCGACGATGCCCAGCGTGGCCACCGCGGCCACGGCGAAAAGCGGTTTGCGGAAAATCATGGTGGTCTCCCTTGTTGTCAGCCGGTCTCGGCCAGAAGGCCGCGTCCTTTCAACAAAGCGTGAACCCCCGGTTTTCGTTCCCTGAATTTCAACCAAAGTTCGTCGGCCGGCAAAGAATCGCCTTTGGAAAGAATCCATTGCTCCAGCCGCCGCGCGGTTTCCGGGTCGAAGGCGTCGCCCTTTTCCAGGAAAGCCTCGAAAGCGTCCGCATCCATCACCTCGGACCACATGTAGCTGTAATAGCCGGCGCTGTAGCCGTCGCCGGAAAACACATGCGCGAAATGCGGCGTGGCGTGGCGCATCGGAACAGCCGCGGGCGCGCCCAGATCGGCCAGCACCTCGGCCTGCCGCGCCATGGGGTCGGCAGGCGGCGCGCCGCGATGGAAGGCCAGATCGACCAGCGCGCTTTCCAGATATTCGGTCGTGGCGAAACCCTGATCGGCATTGCGCGCCGCCAGGATGCGGTCGCGCAGATCGGCAGGCAGCGGCGCGCCGGTCTCGGCATGGCGGGCGTGGCGGTCCAGCACCTCGGGCTGTTCCAGCCAATGCTCGAACAGCTGGCTGGGCAATTCGACGAAATCCCGCGCGACCGAGGTGCCCGACATCGAGGGCCAGGTCACGTCCGACAGGATGTGATGCAGCGCGTGGCCGAATTCGTGGAACAGCGTATGCGCATCGTCCCAGGACAGATAGGCCGGCTGGCCATCCGCCTCGGGCGGGGTGAAGTTGCAGATATTGGTGACGATGGGGCGCTGCCCGCCGCCGATCTTGTGCTGCTGCTGCAGCGAGGAACACCAGGCGCCCGAACGCTTGCTGGGCCGGGCGAAGTAATCGCCGACGAAGACGGCGAGGCGCCGGCCGTCGCGCGTCACCTCCCAGGCCCGAGCCTCGGGCGACCAGAGCGGCGCCTCGAACTCGCGCATCTCGATGCCGAACAGCCGCTGGGCCGTGTCGAAGACCGCGCCGAGCATGGCCTCCAGCGTCAGGTAGGGCTTGACCTCGGCCTCGTCCAGATCGTGCTCGGCCTTGCGCCGCCGCTCGGCGTAGAAGCGCCAGTCCCAGGGCTCCAGCGCGCCGTTCACCCCGTCCTCGCGCAGCATCTCGGTCAGCCGGGCGGCATCGGCCTCGACCCGGGCCCTGGCGGCGGCCCAGACCTCGGTCAGCAGCGCCTCGACGTTTTCGGCCGTCTTCGCCATCTCGGGCTCCAGCTTGTAGCTGGCGAAATCCGCATAGCCCAGAAGCCGGGCGCGCTCGTGGCGCAATTGCAGGATCTCGGCGGCGATGGGGCGGTTGTCCGTCGCGGCCCCGCCCGCGCCCTGGCCGGAACCGCGCGCGGTCCAGGCCCGCCAGGCAGCCTCGCGCAGGGCGCGTTCCTCGGAATATTCCAGGAAGGGCACGATCAGCGAGCGGTTCAGCGTCACCACCTGCCCCGGCATCCCGCGTTCGCGCGCCGCCGCCCGCATGGCGCGGACCAGCCAGTCCGGCAGGCCGGCCAGCTGGTCGTCGGCCATGGCCATGACGAAGTCGCGCTCGTCCGTCAGCACGTTCTGGGCGAATTCGGTGGACAGCACCGCCAGCCGTTCGCGGATCGCCATCATGCGCTCGCGCGCCGCGCCGGTCAGGCCCGCGCCGGCCCGGCGCAGCCCGCGCAGGGTCAGCTCGGTCAGGCGGCGGTCCTCGGGCGACAGCTCGTCGGCATCCTGCATCACCGCCTCGACCCGGTCGAACAGCCGCGGGTCCATGCTGACCTTGCTGCCATGCGCGGCCAGACGCGGGGCGATCCGGCGCTGCAGATCCTCGCGCGCCGGGTTGGAATCGACCCCGGTCAGGGTGAAGAAGACGGCGCAAAGCCGGTTCAGCGGCTCCTCGGCGGTTTCAAGCGCGGCGACGGTATTGCCGAAGCTGGGCGGCTCGGGATTGGCGGCGATGGCCTCGACCGCCTGTTCGGCCAGTTTCAGGCAGGCATCGAAGGCCGGGTCGAAATCCTCGTCGCGGATCAGGTCGAAACGCGGCAGGCCCAGGGGGCCGGTCCAATGCGTCAGTTCGGGGTTCATGCGAGCCTCCTTTTCCGGTTGGCCGCGAGTGTTTCAGCCTGCGCGGAAATGTCCAGAGCCGCAGGTCGGGCAATCGGCGCGTCGCGCGATCTTCATCAGCCGATTCTCGCCATAGAGCCCGTCAAAGATCAGCATGCGGCCGCGCAGGGGCTCGCCGCTGCCTGCGATCAGCTTGATCGCCTCCAGCGCCATCAGGCTGCCGACGACGCCCGGCAGCGGCCCGACGACGCCCGCCTCGGCGCAAGCCGGCGCCAGGCCCGGCGCCGGCGCCTGGGGGAAGATGCAGGTCATGCAGGGGGCGCCGTTGCTGGGATCCCAGACCGTCACCTGCCCCTCCCATTGCGCGATGGCGCCGGCCACCAGCGGCACGCCCGCCGCGACGCAGGCCGCGTTCACCGCGACCCGCGAGGCGAATGTGTCGGTGCCGTCCAGCACCAAGTCGTGCTCGGCGACCAGTGCGGCATCCGCTTCGGTGATGCGGCGGTTCAGCGCCGCGACCGCGACATGCGGATTCAGCGCCAGCATCGCATCGCGCGCCGCCTCGGCCTTGGGACGGCCGTCGTCGGCGCTGCGGAAGATCACCTGCCGCTGTAGGTTCGACAGGCCGACGCGATCGTCGTCGGCGACGGTGATCCGCCCGACGCCGGCCGCCGCCAGATACAGGCAGACCGGCGCCCCCAGCCCACCCGCGCCGACGACCAGCACGCGGGCGCGCTTCAGCGCCGCCTGTCCCGGCCCGCCCAGCTCGCGCAGCACGATATGGCGGGCATAGCGGTCCAGTTCAGGATCGGACAGCGGGCCGGATTGCGGGGGCGGTTGCGGGGATTCGGGCAGGGGGACGGCGCGGCGATGCAGTTGCCGCAGCAGCAGGCGATAGCCCAGCACCAGCGCCACCACGCCGCCGCTCAGCGCCCAGAGACGGGCATCGCCGCCGACCAGGCGCGCGGCCGCGCTGCCGGGCGCCAGCACCAGGGCCGCGATGGCCGCCAGCCACAGCGCCGCCACGCCGGCCCAGCCGCGCCAGTCCGGCCAGCCGAGCAGGCGCGCCGCGACCAGCACGGCGAGCATGAGGGCAAGGATCAGCACAGGCTCAGGCCCGCCCGGTCGAGCCGAAGCCGCCTTCGCCGCGCGCGGTCTCCTCCAGCGCCTCGGCCGCGACCCAGGCGGCTCGGGTCACCGGGGCGACGACGGCCTGGGCGATGCGCTCGCCATGGTGGACGGTATAGGGCAGCGGGCCGAGGTTGATCATGATCACTCCCAGCGGCCCGCGATAGTCGCTGTCGATGGTGCCGGGGGTGTTGGGCAGGGTCACCCCGTGCTTCAGCGCCAGGCTGGAGCGCGGGCGGACCTGCATCTCGTAGCCTTCGGGGATCTGCACGCGCAGGCCGGTCGGCACCAGTCGGATCTGGCCGGGATCGAGCACCAGCTCGCCCCCGCCCAGATCGGCGCGCAGGTCGGCACCGGCCGCGCCCGGGGTCTGGTATTCGGGAAGGGGCAGCGCCGGGTCGGCGCCCGGTTCGCGCAGAACCAGAATCGTCACCTCGGCAGCCATCCCAGAGCCCCCTTATTTCGGCGAGATCATCATGATCATCTGGCGCCCTTCCAGCTTGGGCATCGATTCGACCTTGCCCGCCTCGCCGATATCGGCGGCGACGCGGTTCAGAAGCTCGAGCCCCAATTGCTGGTGCGCCATTTCGCGGCCCCGGAAGCGCAGGGTGATCTTGACCTTGTCGCCCTCGGCCAGGAACTTCATCACCGAGCGCATCTTGACGTCGTAATCATGGGTATCGGTCCCGGGACGGAACTTGATCTCCTTGATCTCGATGATCTTCTGCTTCTTGCGGGCCTCGGCCTCGCGCTTTTGCTGTTCATACTTGAACTTGCCCAGGTCCATGATCTTGCAGACCGGGGGCGTGGCATTCGGCGAGATCTCGACAAGATCCAGCCCGGCTTCCTGTGCAAGCTCCAGACCGCGGGCGGGTGTCACGACACCGATATTCTCGCCTTCGGGACCGATCAGGCGGATTTCGGCGACTCGGATGCGCTCGTTGACGCGGGGGCCGGTGTCACGGGGGGGCGGAGCGTTATGCGGTCTGCGGGCTATGGCTGTCTTCCTTGTATTGCCGGGGTTTCGCGCGGTTAAATAGTCCTGCGCAGGCGCATTTTCAACCGGATTCGATGGGGCGGAGCAAGGTTTGCCGACCCCCGCCCCAGTTTCGCGCGTCGGTTGACCCGCGCCCCCGCGTCCGGCCCGCGCCGGCGCCGCCGGGACGCTTTTCCCCCCTGCAACGGCATGGCATAGAGGGCGTGAGGCGCCGCAGCCCTGACGGAGAAACCGATGCAGAAAATCCTGGCCGTGATCGTGATTCTTGCCCTGGCGCTTGGCGGGCTTTGGCTCTGGAACGGCGGCCACCTGGCCCGGCTGACCGCAACCGCGCCCGAAGCGCCGCCGCCCGCGCCCGAGCAGAGCGCTGCGCAGGACAAGGCCAATGCCGCTGCCGATGCCGCTGCCGACGCGGCAGCCATCGCCACCGATGCGGCGGCCGAGGCCTCGGCTGCGGCCGAGCAGGCGGCAGTCGGCCCAGCCGGCTCTGCCGCCGAGCAGGCCGAGGCCGCAGCCGAAGCGGCCATCGCCGCCGCCGACCGCGCCGCGGATGCCGCGGCCACCGCCAGCGCCACGCCGGAACAGGCCGAGGCCGCAGCCATCGCCGCCGGGACCGCCGCCCGCGAGGCCGCCATGGCCACGCGCGAGGCTGGCAGCGCCGCCGGCGAGGCGGCCGGGATCGACGCCGCCCTGACCCCGCAGGGCTTCGACGCCGCCCGTGTGCGCGCCATCATCGACGCATCGGCGCTCTCGGACGAACGCAAGGCGGCGCTGGCCGCCCTGCTGGACCGCGCCGCCCAGGAGGACCCGGCGGCGCTGGCGCAGGCGCTTGAGCAGATCAGGGCCGCCCTGCCATGAGCTTTCCCGGCCTGGACGATTTCCTCAGAAGCGCGCGCGACAGGCTGGCCAAGGGGCCGATCGCGCTTTTGCTGGTCGAGGACGAGGCGGTCCTGCAGCAGACGCTGGCGCATCACCTCAAGGCCGGGTTCAAGCTGATCCTGGCGCTGTCGCCCGAACCGCTGCCCGCCCATGCCATCCCCGACGGCGGCGGCGAAAGGATCGTCAACCTGCGCCACGATTCCCGGCGCGGACGTGCCCATGTCGCGGCGGTCAATGCGCTGATCGAGGCGGCGCCGGCCGATACCTGGCTTTACTACGGCTATAACGCGGAATTCCTGTTCTATCCGTTTTCGGAAAGCCGCACCGTGGGCGAGATGCTGGCCTTTCACGCCGAAGAGCGCCGGCGGGCCATGCTGACCTATGTCGTCGACCTCTACGCCCCGGACCTGGAGCGTTTCCCCGACGCGGTCAGCCTGAACGAGGCGATGTTCGACCGCACCGGCTATTACGCGCTCGGCCGCACGGACCGCGAGGGCCGGCACAAGGAGCGGCAGCTGGACTTCCACGGCGGGCTGCGCTGGCGGTTCGAGGAGCACATGCCGCCCGACCGCCGCCGCATCGACCGGATCGCGCTGTTCCGCAGCCAGCCGGGGCTGCGGCTGCTGCCCGACCATCGCTTCAACATCGAGGAATACAACACCTATGCCTGCCCCTGGCACAACAACCTGACAGCGGCCATCGCGTCCTTCCGGGTGGCCAAGGCGCTGGCGAAGAACCCCGGCTCGCGCGGGCATATCCAGACCTTCCGCTGGCGGAACTCGCATCCCTTCCGCTGGAATTCGCAACAGCTGATGGACCTGGGCCTGATGGAGCCGGGCCAGTGGTTCTAGATCCCGTCTGGCTGGCCCGGCGCGAGCCGCGCCGCCGCCCCGCCGACGATTTCCGCGACGAGGGCGACGTGGATTATGCCCGCGTCATCCATTCCGCCGGGTTTCGCCGGCTGCAGGGCAAGACGCAGATCCTGAACCTGGGCGACAGCGATTTCTACCGCACCCGCCTGACCCATTCGCTGGAGGTGGCGCAGATCGCCGGCGGGCTGGTCCAGCAATTGCAGGGGACATTCCCCCACCATCCCGCCACGGCCGCCCTGCCCGGCCGCAGCATGATCCAGGCCATCGCCTGCGCGCATGACCTGGGCCATCCGCCCTTCGGCCATGGCGGCGAGGTGGCGCTGAACTGGTGCATGCGCGATGCCGGCGGTTTCGAGGGCAATGGCCAGACCCTGCGCCTGCTGGCGCAACCGGCCGATGCGGCGCCCGAGCCCGGCGTGAACCTGACGCGCCGCAGCCTGCTGGGGGTGCTGAAATATCCCGCAAGCTGGTCGCGGCTGCAGAACCCGGCGCTGCGCCCGCGCCTGCACGACACGCTCTCGGTGCTGCGCAGCATCGACGCGGCGGCCTCGACGCCGCCGAAATGCCATCTCGACGGCGAGACGGGCGTGGTGGACTGGATCCTTGCCCCGCTTGTCCCCGAGGACCGGCTGCGCTTTGTCGCGGTCCGGCCGCGGGCCGGCGGCCATGCCACGACGCTGCACAAGTCGCTGGATTGCAGCATCATGGATGTGGCCGACGACATCGCCTATGGCGTCCACGACCTCGAGGACGCCGTCGCGCTGGGGCTGGTCTCGGCCGAGGAATTCCGCGCCGCGGTGACGCCGGAACTCGCCGACGCCTTCGACCATGGCGGATTGATGGCGCAGCTGTTCGGCCCGCCTGCGGACCGCAAGAGCTGCATCGGCGCGCTGGAGCATCATTTCATCGGCGCCGTCCGCTTCCGCGAGGAGCCCGGCTTCCGCGAGCCGCTGCTGCGCCATCGCGTCGAGCTGGCCGAGACGCCGCGCCGCCTCCTGGGTGCGCTGAAGGGTTTCATCTTCGACCGGGTGATCCGCAGCGCCGGAGTGCAGCAGCTGGAATTCAAGGGCCAGGCGATGGTGGTCGAGGTCTTCGAGGCGCTGCGCTCGGACCCCGAACGGCTGCTGCCCGGCGAATGGCGCGCACGCTTCGCCGAGGCCGAGGGCGAAAGCGGCAACGGCCTGCGCATCATCTGCGATTGCGTCGCCGCCATGACCGACACCGCCTTGCTGCGGACCTATGAGCGGCTGTTCGCGCCGCGCATGGGTTCGGTCTTCGACCGGCTCTAGGCGGCGCTGACCCGCCAGATCACGTCGCCCACGTCATCGGCCATCAGAAGCGACCTGCCGTCCGGGCCGATGGCAACGCCGACCGGGCGGCCATAGGAATATTTCTCGTCCTCGGACAGGAAGCCCCAGAGGATGTCGCGCGGCGGCCCCGAGGGGCGGCCGTCCCGGAAGGGCACGAAGATCAGCTTGTAGCCTGACAGCGTCGAGCGGTTCCAGGACCCGTGCTGGCCGATCACCATGCCGTCCGGAAAACCCGGCAGCGTGCCCTCGGGCATCCAGCACAGGCCGAGCGAGGCGGTATGCCCGCCCAGGGCGTAATCGGGAGTGAGGGCCCGGGCGACCTCGGCCGGGTCCTGCGGCACGCGATCGTCCACGGTCCGGCCCCAATAGCAATAGGGCCAGCCGTAGAAACCGCCTTCCTGCACCGAGGTCAGGTAGTCGGGCGGCGTCTCGTCCCCCAGCCCGTCGCGCTCGTTCACCACGGTCCAGAGCGCGCCGGTCATGGGCTCCCAGGCCATGCCGACCGGGTTGCGCAGACCCGAGGCGAAGATGCGGGCCTTGCCGGTTTCCAGATCCAGCTCCCAGATCGCGGCGCGGCCTTCCTCGGCCTCCATGCCTTCGTCGGCGATATTGGTCAGCGAGCCGACGCCGCAATAAAGCCGCTTGCGGTCGGGCGAGACGATCAGGCTGCGCGTCCAGTGGCCGCCGGGCTTGAACTCGACCAGCCGCCGGCCCGGCCCGTCGAGGCGGGTCGCGCCCGGCTCGTAGGCGAAGGCCACGATGCCGTCGGTATTGCCGACGAAGAAGATGTCACCGACCAGGGCCATGCCGAAGGGCTGGCGCTGGCCCTCCAGGAAGACCTCGCGCGTTTCGGCCACGCCGTCGCCGTCGCCGTCGCGCCACAGCGTGATGCGGTTGGCGCTGGTTCCCAGCGCCCGGGCGCGGCGCATGGTGGCCTGCGCGGCGCGGTCGAGCAGCGATTTCGGCGGGCTCGCCTCTTGCAGCGCCTCGGCCACCAGCACATCGCCATTGGGCAGCACCTCGATCCAGCGCGGATGCTGCAGTTCGCGGGCGAAGGCGTTGACGCGCAGGCCGGGCGCGGCCTTGGGCAGCTGTCCCGGCGCCCAGCCCCGCGCGGTGGGCATCTTCAGGGTCATGATGCCCTGTTTCTTCGCCTCGGGGATCGCCGGGCTGCTGCCGAAGGCGGCCGTCCTGGGTGCGCCCATGCGTCGCACCAGCACCATCGCGCCGCCCACGAATGCCGTCGCCTTCGCCAGAAAATCCATGGGTTTCCTTCCTGTTTGCGCCAACAAGGCTAGCCGCGGGACGGCAAGGGTCAATCCCCGAATGCACGTCCCGGTGGTCCGGCCGGAAAAAACCGGCTATAGGCGCGAAAAACTGGTGCCGCCATGCCCGCTCCCTTCGACAGACCGGCCTCGGTCCCGGCCTTCGCGCTTTTCGCCCTGCTGCCCGGCCTGCTGCTGGCCGCGGCCTGTCTGTTCGGGGGGCCGTGGATCTGGGCGGCGCTGATCTGGATGGGCGGGGCCAGCCAGATCGTCGACACGGTGATCGCGCGCGGCTTCGCCGATCCCGGCCGCGACGAGGCACCGCCCGGGACCGACCTGCTGTCGGTGCTGCTGGCGCTGCTGCATTTCCTGCTGCTGGCGGGCGGGCTGGCCGCGCTGCTGCAGCCGGAGCTGGGCATGGCCTCGCGCATCGCCCTGTTCCTGGGGCTGGGGCTGTTCTTCGGCCAGGTCTCGAACTCGAACGCGCACGAGCTGATCCATCGCGGTTCGCGCGCGCTGTTCCGGCTGGGCGCGGCGGTCTATGTGACGCTGCTCTTCGGTCATCACAGCTCGGCGCATCGGCTGGTGCATCACCGCCATGTCGCGACGCCGCTGGACCCGAACACGGCCCGGCTGGGCGAGAGCTTCTGGCATTTCTTCCCGCGCGCCTGGGCCGGATCGTTCCGCGCCGGGCTGGCGGCCGAACGGGCGCTGTCGGCGGCCAGGCCCGGCCGGCCGAACCCCTATCTGGTCTGGATCGGCGGCGGGCTGGCCTGCTGTACGGTGGTGCTGCTGGTCTTGGGCCCTGCCGGGCTGGGCTGGTACCTGGGGCTTTGCCTTTATGCGCAGATGCAGATGATGCTGGCCGATTACGTCCAGCATTACGGGCTGGAGCGCGCCCGGCGCGCGGACGGGCGCTATGAGCCGGTCGGACCGCGCCACAGCTGGGACGCGCCGCATTTCCTGTCCTCGCTGATGATGGTGAATGCGCCGCGCCATTCCGACCACCACGCCCATCCCGGCCGCGCCTATCCGGCGCTGCGGCTGGAGCGGGCCGGGAAACCGCGGCCGATGCTGCCCTGGTCGCTGCCGGTGATGGCGGCCCTTGCCATGTGGCCGCGGATCTGGCGGCGGGTCATGGACCGGCGGGTCATGCGGATGCGGGGCTGAACGGGCAAGGGCGGCGCGGGTGGCGCCGCCCTTGGGTATTTGGAGAGCGAAGAAGTCTTAGCCCCGCGCCTCGCGGATCAGCGCCGCAAGATGCTCGGTCGAGGGGTCGTGGCCGGGGGCGGGCTGGCCGTCCAGCAGCGGCGCCACCTTCAGGGCCAGTTCCTTGCCGAGTTCGACCCCCCATTGGTCGAAGCTGTTGATGCCCAGGATGACGCCCTCGGCGAAGACCCGATGCTCGTAGAGCGCGACGATCTGGCCCAGCGTGTAGGGGTCGAGTTCCGGGATCAGCAAGGTGGTCGAGGGGCGGTTGCCGGGGAAGACGCGGTGGCGGGCCTGGCGTTCCAGCTCGGCGCCGGTCAGGCCCTTGGCCTGCATGAGCGCCCGGGCCTCGTCCAGCGAGCGGCCGCGCATCAGCGCCTCGGATTGCGCGAGGCAGTTGGCAATCAGCAGCAGGTGATGATGCGCAAGCTCGGGCTCGTGTCCGCGGGCGGCGACGATGAATTCGCAGGGCACGATGGCGGTGCCCTGGTGGATCAGCTGATAGAAGGCGTGCTGGCCATTGGTGCCCGGCTCGCCCCAGACCACCGGGCCCGAGGGGACGGTCAGGTCGCTGCCGTCCATGGCCACGCGCTTGCCGTTCGATTCCATTTCCAGCTGCTGCAGATAGGCCGGCAGGCGGCCGAGGCGGTTGTCATAGGGCAGCACGGCGCGGGTGCCGTAGCCGCAGATCTGGTGGTGCCAGATGCCGACCAGCGCCAGGATCACCGGCAGGTTTTCCGCCAGCGGGGCCTGGCGGAAATGCCGGTCCATGGCCGCGCCGCCGGCCAGGAAGCGGTCGAATTCGTCCGGGCCGATGGCGATCATCAGCGACAGGCCGATCGGCCCCCACATGGAATAGCGGCCGCCGACCCAATCCTCGAAGCCGAAGACGCGGGCCTCGTCGATGCCCCATTCGGCGGTCCGGGCGGTGGCCGAGGACAGCGCGGCGAATTGCGCCGCCGGCTGCGCCACGGTCTTCGCCATCCAGTCCAGCGCGGTTTTCGCGTTGGTCATGGTCTCGATGGTGGTGAAGGTCTTGGAGGCGACGATCACCAGCGTCGTCGCGGGGTCGAGCCGGGCAATGGTATCGGCGATGTCCGCCCCGTCCACGTTCGAGACGAAATGCACCCGCGGGCCGTCATGCCAGGGCGAAAGCGCCCGCGTCGCCATGGCCGGGCCGAGGTCCGAGCCGCCGATGCCGATATTGACCACATCGGTGATCTTGCCGCCCTGCCCCGCGAAGCTGCCGTCCCGGACGGCATCGGCAAAGGCGCGCATGCGGGCATGGGTGGCGCGCACCTCAGGCATCACGTCGCGGCCGTCCACCGTTACGCTGGCGTCGAGATTGCGCAGCGCGGTGTGCAGCACGGCGCGATCCTCGGTCTCGTTGATGCGCTGGCCGGTGAACATGGCCTCGCGGCGTTCCGGAACCGGCGCGGCGAGGTCCAGCAGCAGGTCGCGGGCGCGCGCGTCGATGGTGGTCTTGGACCAGTCCAGCACCAGCCCTTCGGCGCTGGTCGAAAAGGCGGCGGCGCGGGCCGGATCGGCGGCGAACAGCGCCTCGATCCGCAGCGCGCCCTGGGAGTTGCGGTATTCTGTCAGTCTGGTCCAGGTATCGGTCATCTCACTCTGCCCAATGCACGGTGATGTCGCCAAGAAAGGCGCGGATCGGCGCCTCGGTCGGGTCGAGGCCCTGCGCGCGCTCGAAAGCCTCGCGCTTGTCGGCGCCGGCGATCAGCAGATGGGTGTTGATCGCGCCCTTCAGCGCCGAGGCGGTCAGGGTGATCCGCGGCTCGTCCTTGATGCTGTTGACGGCCATCACCGGCGGCGCGTCGGAGGCCAGCGCCAGAACGGTCTCGGAAGCCGCGGGAAACAGGCTCGCCGTATGCATGTCGGTGCCCATGCCTAAAAGCAGCACGGTCAGCGGCAGATGCGGGGCGATGGCCTCGGACAGGGCCGGCACCGCATCCTCGGGGCGCTCGTCGCCGGTATAGAGGTCGAGGTAATTGGCCGCGGCGGCCTTGTCCTTCAGCAGGTGGCGGCGCAGCAGCCGGCCGTTCGAACGGACATGCTCGCCATCCACCCAGCGTTCGTCGTTGAGCAGCACGGTGACGCGCGGCCAGTCGATCTCGCTGCCCGAAAGATAGTCATAAAGCGGCGCCGGGGTGGTGCCGCCCGGCACGCAGAGGCTGGCGCCGTCGTTCACCCGCAGATGCTGCGACAGCTGGCCCGCCAGCCGGTCGGCCAGCGCCAGGAACAGCATCTCGCGGTCGGCATATTCGATGAACTCCATGGTCATGGCCTGATCTCCCTCCAGCGGCGGTTGTCGCGATGCAGCAGGCGCAGCGCCTCCTCGGGGCCGCTGGAACCGGGATCGTAGGGCTCGGGCCGTTTCGAGCCGGCCTCCCAGGCGGCGATGATCGGGTCGGTCCAGGCCCAGGCGGCCTCGACCTCGTCGCCGCGCATGAACAGGGTCTGGTTGCCGCGGATCACGTCCATGATCAGCCGCTCATAGGCGTCCGGCATGTCGGTGCCATCGGCCCCAAGCGCAACCGCGAAGCTCATGTCCAGCGGCACCTGCACCAGGCGCATGCCGCCCGGCCCCGGCTCCTTGATCATCACGGTCAGGTGCATGCCCTCGTTCGGCTGCAGCTTGATGACCAGCTGGTTGGCCTTGTGCGTGCCGCCATCGTCGAAGATCGAATGCGGCGGCTCTTTGAAGGTCACGACGATCTCGCTGGTGCGCGCGCGCAGCCGCTTGCCGGTGCGCAGGTAGAAAGGCGTGCCGGTCCAGCGCCAGTTGGCGATCCGCACCTTCAGCGCCACGAAGCTTTCGGTGCGCGAGGCCGGATTCTCGGCATCCTCCAGATAGCCCGGGCCCTCGGGGCCGGCCAGATACTGGCCGCGCACGATATCCTCGGGGGCAAGCGGTTCCAGGGCGCGGATCACCTTGAGCTTCTCGTCGCGCACCGCACCGGGATCGAAATGATAGGGCGGCTCCATGGCGGTCAGGCACAGCAGCTGCATCAGGTGGTTCTGCACCATGTCCCGCATGGCGCCGGAATGGTCGTAATATTCGCCGCGCCCGCCGACGCCCACCGTCTCGGCCACGGTGATCTGGACATGGTCCACATATTGCGCGTTCCACAGCGGCTCGAACAGGATGTTGGCGAAGCGCACCGCCATCAGGTTCTGGACGGTTTCCTTGCCCAGGTAATGGTCGATCCGGTAGATCTGGCTTTCGTCGAAATGCCGGGCCAGCGTCGCGTTCAGCGCGCGCGCGGTGGCGAGGTCCCGGCCGAAGGGCTTTTCGACCACGATGCGGCTCTCGGCATCGGCGATGCCGTTGCCGGCCAGGCGCTCGGCGATATCGCCGAACAGCGCCGGCGCCACCGAGAAGTAGAAGGCATGCACCACCCCCGGCCGCACCCGCGCCTTGAGCTCGGCCCAGCCGTCGGTGCCGCGCGCGTCGATGGCGACATAGCCCAGCATGTCCAGGAAGGCCGCAAGCTGCGCCTGATCCTGGCCTGGGCCGATAAACTCCTCGATCGCGGCACGCATCTCGGCGCGGAACGCTTCGTCGTCCTGGCGGGTGCGGGCCGCGCCAATGATGCGGGCGCTGGCCGGCACCTGCCCCGCCATGAACCGCCGATAGAGGCCGGGCACGATCTTGCGCCGGGCCAGGTCGCCGGTGGCGCCAAAGATCACCAGGTCGAAATCCTCAACCGGAATGATGCGTGAAACCATCGCTGCCTCCTCATCGCTGATCTGCCGATTAGCCGATGTTAGCGGTAACATCAAGTCCTGCAATCCGATCCTCATTTCAGTCCTGGCCCCGTCGGGGGAAGGTATCCGCCGAATGCGACGGAAATGTCGCGGTTTCCGGGCTTTCCAGCCGGGCGATGGCCTTGGCAAGGCGCGGCAGCCGGGCGCGCCGCATCAGTTCCTTGCGGCCGAGCTCGCCTCCGGCGGCGCGAGCCCGGGCCTCGGTGGCCTCGATGGCCGCCAGCACGGTGTCGGGCGCCCTCAGGTAAAGGTCGCGCAGGAATTCATCGGGATGAATCGCCCGCAATCCGACCGAGGCCAGCGCACGGGGTGGAAAGTCGCGCAGATTCGCGGTGATGACGCTGTCAGCCCCGGCCGCCAGCGCGCATTCGACCACATGCCGGTCGGCCGGATCGGGCAGGTCAAGGCCGCCTGCCGCCTGCCCCGGCTCGACCAGCGCCTGCGGAAAGCGCGATTCCAGCAGCGCGATCTCGACCCCGGCCTCGGCGCCCTGGCGGGTGGCGGCATGGCGCCACTCGTCCAGGATGCGGCACGACCAGACCGGCTGGAACAGCCCCGCCGCCGCCGTGTCGATCAGGATTTCCCGCAACACGGTCGGGAACAGCACGCAGGCGTCCAGAACCGCCCTCATCCGTCCAGCCGGAAGAACAGCGCCTTGAGATAGCCGGTCTCGGCCAGCTGGGGCAGCGTCGGATGGTCCGGCCCGGCCTGGCCGGTATGCAGCAGCTGCATCCGCCGCCCGCCGCGGCCGATGCCGCGGGCGCTGGCATTGCGAAAGGCGGCCAGGTCGGCGGCATGGCTGCAGGAACACAGGCCCAGATAGCCGCCCGGCGCCACCAGCGGCGCGGCCAGCTTCGCCACCCGCTCATAGGCGCGCAGGCCCGCCTCCAGCGCCGGTTTCGAGGGCGCGAAAGCCGGCGGATCGCAGATCACCAGGTCGAAACGTGCGCCCTCGGCGGCCAGCGCCTCCATCTGCTCGAAGGCGTCGCCCTGGCGGGTGGCCAGCCGCGCCTCGGCCCCCATGGCGCGCGCGCCGCCCCGCGCCAGGTCCAGCGCCGCGGCCGAGCCGTCGACGCAGGTGGCATGGGTCGCCCCCGCCGCCAGCGCCGCCAGGCCGAAGCCGCCGACATGCGAGAACACGTCCAGCACGCGCTGGCCGCGCGCCAGCCGCTGCGCAAAGGCATGGTTGGGGCGCTGGTCATAGAACAGCCCGGTCTTCTGCCCCTGCGTCAGGTCGGCGAGGTAGATCGCGCCGTTCATCGGCACCTCGACCGGGCCGGGAACCTCGCCCGACAGCAGCTCCATCCGCTCGGGCAGGCCCTCCAGCCCGCGCGCCCGGCCCTGCCCGTTCAGGACCACCGTCGAGACGCCCGCGACCTGGCGCAGCGCCGCGGCGATCTCCCCGACCATGCGTTCGGCCCAGGCGGCGTTGGGCTGGATCACTGCGGCATCGCCGAAACGGTCGATGATGGTGCCGGGCAGCCCGTCGGCCTCGGCATGGACCAGCCGGTAGAAGGGCGCGTCGAACAGCCGTTCACGCAGCGCCAGCGCCCGCTGCAACCGCGCGGCGATCCAGTCGCGGCCGATCCGCACCTGCGGGTCGGGGTCCATGACGCGGGCGATGATCTTCGATTCGGGGTTTACCGTCACCAGCCCCAGCGGCCGGCGCTCGGCATCCTCGAGCAGGGCGAAGCTGCCGGGCGGGATCGCCCGGGTGCGCCGGTCGGTCACCAGCTCGTCGGCAAAGACCCAGGGAAAGCCGTGGCGGATCGCCTGCGGCTTGGATTTCGGGCGCAATCGGATGATGGGCAGATCGGCGGTCATGGCGGCCTCGTGCAAAACGCGGCAGGATTGCCACGGCAAGCGTCCGCGGGCAAGAGCAGGCCGGTTGCAATGTTACCGCTAACAGGATACATTGGCGCCAAAGGAGAAGCGAGCCATGACCCTGCACGCCACCATCGACCGGGTGACCGACCGCATCCGCGAGCGTTCGATCCATAGCCGCAGCGCCTATCTGGCCAAGATCGCCCGCGCCGCCGAAGAAGGGCCGCGCCGCGCCCATCTGTCCTGCGGCAACCAGGCCCATGCCTATGCCGCCATGCCCGACAAGCAGGATCTTGCCACCACCCGCAAGCCCAACATCGGCATCGTCACCGCCTATAACGACATGCTCTCGGCCCACCAGCCCTATGAGCGTTACCCCGACCTGATCCGGCAGGCCGCCCATGTGGCGGGCGCCACGGCGCAGGTGGCGGGCGGGGTGCCGGCGATGTGCGACGGCGTGACCCAGGGCCGGCCGGGGATGGAGCTGTCGCTGTTTTCCCGCGACGTGATCGCGCTGGCCTCGGGTGTGGCGCTGACACATGACGTCTTCGACGCGGCGCTTTACCTGGGCGTCTGCGACAAGATCGTGCCGGGGCTGATCATCGCTGCCGGCACCTTCGGCCATATCCCGGCGGTCTTCGTGCCGGCCGGGCCGATGCCCTCGGGCCTGCCCAATGACGAGAAATCCAAGGTCCGCCAGCAATTCGCCACCGGCGAGGTCGGGCGCGAGGCGCTGATGGCAGCCGAGATGGCCAGCTATCACGCGCCGGGGACCTGCACCTTCTACGGCACGGCGAACACCAACCAGATGCTGATGGAGTTCATGGGCCTGCACCTGCCCGGTTCCAGCTTCGTCAATCCGAACACGCCCCTGCGCGAGGCGCTGACCAGCGCCGCCGTGCAGCGCGCCGCCGCGATCACCCGGCTGGGCAACGACTATCTGCCGGCGGGCGAGGTGCTGGACGAGCGCGCCTTCGTCAACGGCATCGTCGGGCTGATGGCGACCGGCGGCTCGACCAACCTGGTGCTGCACCTGCCGGCGATGGCACGGGCGGCGGGGGTGATCCTGGACCTCGAGGATTTCCACGACCTGTCCGAGACCGTGCCGCTGATGGCCCGGGTCTATCCCAACGGGCTGGCCGACGTGAACCATTTCCACGCCGCCGGCGGGCTCGGCTTCATGATCGGGCAGTTGCTCGAGGCCGGGCTGCTGCATCCCGACGTCAAGACCATCGCCGGCGGCGGGCTCGATCAATATGCCAGCGAGCCGAAGCTGAAGGACGGCCGGATCGAATGGGTCGAGGGCGCGCGCGAGACGCTGAACGACAAGATCCTGCGCCCGGCCGGCAATCCTTTCGCCGCCACCGGCGGGCTGAAGCAGCTGTCCGGCAATCTGGGCCGCGGCGTCATCAAGGTTTCGGCCGTGGCCCCCGAGCGCCATGTCATCGAGGCCCCGGCCCGCGTCTTCGCCGACCAGGAGGAGGTCAAGGCCGCCTTCAAGCGCGGCGAATTCACCGAGGACGTGATCGTCATCGTCCGCTTCCAGGGCCCGCGTGCCAACGGCATGCCCGAATTGCATTCGCTGACCCCGACGCTGGCGGTGCTGCAGGATCGCGGGCTGCGGGTGGCGCTGGTCACCGACGGCCGCATGTCCGGCGCCTCGGGAAAGGTTCCGGCGGCGATCCACATCTCGCCCGAGGCCGCCGATGGCGGGCCGCTGGCGCGGGTGCGGGACGGCGATCTTGTCCGGCTCGACGCGGCGCAGGGCACGCTGACCTGCCTGGCCGAGGGCTTCGAGGAGCGCGCGCCGGCGGAACACGACCCTTCGCGTTCGGCCGAAGGGCTGGGGCGGGAACTCTTCGCCGCCTTCCGCCGCCATGTCGGCCCGGCCACCGAGGGCGCGGCAGTGGTCGTCTGACCCGCCTGTGGACCGGTGCGGCGGATCAATGCTCGCCGCGCGTTGCGAGCAGCAGGCCAGCCTCGGTCTCGGCAGCTTCCGCCGGCCGCGGCCATGGACCGCCGGGCATGCGGCGCGGCAGGCGGATCACCTGTCCCATGCCGGCCGCCACCTCGGGCAGCACAAGGCGCAGCGGCCCGGCCTCCTCGGCCGCTTCGCGCAGGAACAGCACGTTCAGGCAGACCTGCCCCGCATCGTCGCGGATCGGGCAGATGCGGGCGTCCACCCGGAACCGCCGCCCCGACTTGGTCAATTGCGCCAGCCCATGAATGCGCGATTCGCGTCCCCCCGGCGCCTCCAGAACCTGCCGCAGCCGGTCCGGCGCCTTTTCCGAGGGGTCCAGAAGGATGACCACCGGCCGGCCGATCAGCTCTTCCCTGCGATAGCCGCACATGCCCAGACAGGTCTGGTTCACCGCCACGATATGCCCCCCAAGATCGAGGACGAGCACCGCGCGATGCGTGCCCATCGCGCGCATGGCCCATTCGAGGTCGTGGTCAAGCCGCTGGATGTCGGTCATCCGGAACTCCTGCAAAGGGTTTCCGGCAGCATCGCGCCAAGAGGCTAAGATTCCGTTAGCGCGCAGAGAATTTTTCTCAAGCTTCGGTCGGCGGACCGAAACGCTCGATCATCCGCTTGCGGATCTGGTCGCGCACGGTCCGGTATAGCGCCAGCTTGGCCTCGCGCCCCTCGGCCAGGCCGCTGGGATCCATGATCGGCCAATATTCCACGTCCAGATGAGAAACCCGCGTCAGCTCAAGGGCTTGCCTCTGGCTGGCCGGCGACAGCGCGATCACCAGGTCGAAGCTGCTCAGATCGTCGCCCCAGGCCTTCATCTCCTCGAAGGAGCGCGAGCGATGGGTGGAGAGCTCGACGCCGATCTCCTTGCAGACCGCGATGGCGAAGCCGTCGATCTCCATGTCGTTCCTGACCCCCGCCGACTGCACATAGGCGGCGCGGCCGTAGAACTTCTTCATCATTCCCTCGGCCATGGGCGAACGGATGGCGTTGTGATCGCAGCAGAACAGCACCGAATGGGGGATCTGTCCGGCCACGAATCACCCCGGGATGAGCGCGCAGATCAGCGTGAACAGGCGCCGCGCGGTGTCGATATCAACCTCGGCCTTGCCCTCCAGCCGCTCCTGCAGGGTGCGGGCGCCCTCGTTGTGGATGCCGCGCCGGGCCATGTCGATCGCCTCGATCTGCGCCGGCGGCAGGCGCTTCACAGCGTCGAAATAGCTGGTGCAGATCTGGAAGTAATCCTTGACCGTCTGCCGGAACGGACCCAGCGACAGATGGAACTCGGCCACCTTGCTGCCGGATTCGGTGGCGATGTCGAAGACCAGCCGCTTTTCGCGCACCGCCAGGGCCAGCGCATAGGGGCCGGCGGGAACCTCCTGCCCGTCGCGGCCGGGCAGGACGAAGCTGTTATCCTCGAGCAGGTCGAAGACCGCGACGCGGCGATCCTGCTCGATCTCGGGCGTGGCCGGGGGCAGCGCGCTGTCGTCGATGTCGATCCGGCATAGCCGGCCGGTGGTGGGCTGACTCATGACGTCCCCCCGTTCAGTGCCGCCAGCCGCGCCGAGACCGAGCGGCCATGCGCCGAAAGCCCCTCGGATTCGGCCAGCCGCACCGCGGACGGGCCGATCGCCCCCAGCGCCTCGGGCGACAGCCGGGCCATGGTGGTGCGCTTGAGGAAATCCATCACCGACAGGCCAGACGAGAACCGCGCCGACCGCGCCGTGGGCAGGACGTGATTCGGGCCGCTGACATAATCGCCCACCGCCTCGGGCGTCCAGCCGCCCAGGAAGATCGCCCCGGCATGGCGGGTCTTTTCCGCCAGCGCCTCGGGGTCGTCCACGCAAAGCTCCAGATGCTCGGGCGCCAGCCGGTCCGAGAGCGCCGCCGCCTCGTGGAGGTCGCGGGTCACGATCACCGTGCCATAGTCGCGCCAGCTCGCCCCCGCCACCGCGGCGCGCGGCAGGGTCGGCAGCAGCCGCTCCACCTCGGCCACCACGGCGCGGGCGAGCGCCTCGTCCGGGGTGATCAGGATCGACTGGGCATCGGCATCATGCTCGGCCTGCGCCAGCAGGTCCAAGGCCAGCCATTCCGGGTTCTGCGCGCCTTGGGCGATGATCAGCACCTCGGAGGGCCCCGCGATCATGTCGATGCCGACGCGGCCGAAGACCTGCCGCTTGGCCGCCGCGACATAGGCGTTGCCGGGGCCGGTGATCTTGTCCACCGGGCGAATGGTCTCGGTGCCATAGGCCAGGGCGGCGATCGCCTGCGCGCCGCCGATGCGATAGATCTCGTCCACCCCGGCCAGCTCGGCCGCCAGCAGCACCAGCGGGTTCACCACACCGTCGGGGGTCGGCACGCAGATCACCAGCCGCTCGACCCCCGCCACCCGCGCCGGGATGGCGTTCATCAGCACCGAGGAGGGATAGCTCGCCTGCCCGCCCGGCACATAGAGGCCGGCGGCCGCGACCGGCGTCCAGCGCCAGCCCAGAGTCGCGCCCTCGGGATCGGTCCAGCTGAGGTCGTCGGGCATCTGCCTTGCGTGATAGGCGCGGATGCGGTTCGCGGCCATGGCCAGCGCGGCGCGATCCTCGGCCGAGACCTTCCCGATCTCGGCGGCGATCTCCTCCTTCGAGAAAGCCAGTGTCTCCGCCGTCAGCGCCAGGCGGTCGAAACGCCCGGTCAGTTCGACCAGAGCGGCATCGCCCCGGCCGCGCACATCGGCGATGATCGCCGCCACGGCATCGTTCACGTCCGCCGCATCCTCGCGCTTCATGGACAGAAGCGCCGAGAAGCGTTCGGCAAAATCGGGTTGGGCGGTCGACAGATGGATGGGCATGGCTCGGGCCTTCAATGACCCGACCTTGTTAGCGGCTGCGGCCAAGGGGCTCAAGCCGCTATGGCTCGGCTGAACCTGTCCGTTCAGAGCCGGTTGTGCGGCCGGATTCGAGTATTTGTGAAACGGTGAAAGCCCTTCCCAGAAGAGCAAATTTGGCGTTTCACCGTTTTTCAAATACTCATGCAGCCGCGCAATCCTCGCGCCCTCCGGGAAGCAGGCGCCGCGGGATCAGCTGTCCGGATGCTGCGGCGCACGTCGCGAGGGGGCGATATAAGGTCGCGTCACGTCGCGCAGCTCGACATTCAGGCATTCCGCCTCGACGGCCAGCGTGCCGTCGCCGGCAAACTGCAGCAGCAGCAGGCCCGTGCCGTCCTCGCCCGCCTGCCATGTCACGGTCAGCAGCTCCAGGATCAGGTCCTTGTCCGTGCGGTCGATCCCGTCGCTCTGCACCCGCCGCACGTCCGAGACCAGCAGCACCGCGCGCACCCGCTCATAGGGGCGGCCGTCGCGGCGGGCGAGATCGGCATCCTCCCAGCGGAAACGGTTCAGGAGCAGGGCGAGCTGCCGGTGGCGGCCGTCATAGGCGATCTCGGTCACCGGCAGGATCGCGTCCTGCACCAGCGCCGAGATCACGGTCAGGTCGTCGGCATCGCTGGCCAGCAGCGCCAGCGGTGCGGGATCGGCATCGGTGAAACGGGCGTCAGCCATCGGCGGGAACCTCCTTGATGCGTTCGATATCGGCGCCGACACCGCGCAGCTTGCGCACGACCTTCTCGTAGCCGCGGTCGAGGTGATAGACGCGGCTGACGATGGTCTCGCCCTCGGCGGCGAGCCCGGCGAGGATCAGGCTGACCGAGGCGCGCAGGTCGGTCGCCATCACCGGAGCGCCGCGCAGCTTCTCGACGCCATGGACGGTGGCGTGGCCGCCATGGACCTCGATCCGGGCGCCCATGCGCGCCAGTTCCGGGGCATGCATGAAGCGGTTCTCGAAGATCTTCTCCTCCAGAACCGAGCTGCCCTCGGCGGTGCAAAGCAACGCCATCATCTGCGCCTGCAGGTCGGTCGGGAAGCCGGGAAAGGGTTCGGTCACCACGTCCACGGCGCGCACCCGGCCGTTCTTGCGCGAGACCTTGAGGCCGCGGGCGGTCTCGACCACCTCCACGCCGGCCGCGTCCAGCTTTTCGCAGAAGGCGGCGACCAGGTCGATGCGGCCGCCGAGGCATTCCACCTCTCCGCCGCAGATCGCCGGGGCGAGCATGTAGGTGCCCAGCTCGATCCGGTCCGTCACCACCGGATGCGTGGCGCCGCCAAGCGCCTGCACGCCCTCGACGGTGATGGTCGATGTCCCCTCGCCCTCGATCTGCGCGCCCATGCGGCGCAGGCATTCGGCCAGGTCGACGATCTCGGGCTCGCGTGCGGCATTGTTGATGACGGTGGTGCCGCGGGCCAGCGTCGCCGCCATCAGCGCGTTCTCGGTCGCGCCCACCGAGACCAGCGGAAAGTCGATCACCGCGCCCTTCAGCCCGCCCGAAGGCGCCTTGGCATGGACATAGCCCTCGCGCAGGTCGAGTTCCGCCCCCATCGCCTCCAGCGCGCGCAGGTGCAGGTCGACCGGGCGGGCGCCGATGGCGCAGCCGCCGGGCAGCGAGACCACGGCATGGCCGTCGCGCGCCAGCATCGGCCCCAGCACCAGGATCGAGGCACGCATCTTGCGCACGATGTCGTAATCGGCCCGATGGCTGGTCAGGTCGTGGCTCGACAGCGCCAGCACCTGCCCGTCCTGAAGACTCGCGACCTCGGCCCCCAGCGACTGCAGAAGCGCGGTCATGGTGCGGATGTCCGAGAGCCGGGGCGCATTGGTCAGCGTCAGCGGCTGATCGGTCAGCAGCGTCGCCGGCATCAGCGTCAGGCAGGCATTCTTGGCGCCGGCGATCGGGATCTCGCCCCTGAGCGGCCCGTTACCCCTTACAATGATCTGGTCCATCTAATCCTCGTTCCCGGGCGTCTGGCCGTTTGCCGGCATCTCTGGCCCGTGCTGCTCGTTCATCATGTCTTCTGCCGTCCCGGCCCGCGCGCGGCCCTGCGCCTTGCGCCGCGCGAGATTGGCCCGCAGCGCCGCCTTAAGCCGCGCTTCGCGTGTATCTCCCTTGGGATCGCGGGGTGTTTTCGTCATGCCTCCTGTTAGCGTCCTTGCCGGCTTGCGTCCAGCAGCGGCTGGGCCGGCCGGGCCGGATCGGCGACGATTGGCGAAATGCATTTTTCCGACACTTCCCCCTTGCGCGCCCGGCGCAGTCGGTCTAAAGCCCCGCCCACGATGCTGCGGTAGCTCAGTGGTAGAGCACTCCCTTGGTAAGGGAGAGGTCGAGAGTTCAATCCTCTCTCGCAGCACCATTTATCCACATATTACAAATAGATGGGCGCGGAACCACACGGATTCCAAAAGCTCACTGCGGAATTTGTGAGAGGACCCATCGTTCTCCTGTGCTATCCGCACATACGCGGATTCGCGACGTTCCTCGTAAATCAGCCGCCATGCATCGCCCTCATGGGTGCCGTGAGCCCGCGATCAGCTTTGCCATCGCGGCGGCCAAGGCGGCCTCCCGGCGCGCGCGCATCCGTCCTCTGCCCGCTTCGGTGCCTTCGCAGGTCTGCTTGCCGCTGTCGGAGGAC
Organism: Paracoccus sp. J55; assembly: GCF_000513975.1. NCBI lineage: Bacteria > Pseudomonadati > Pseudomonadota > Alphaproteobacteria > Rhodobacterales > Paracoccaceae > Paracoccus > Paracoccus sp. J55. Next base: position 60,135 of record NZ_AZVA01000006.1, on the reverse strand, counting down.
GAGATCCCGTCTTTGACAGCCCGGATCACACAAGCCTCTTCCAAGCGTCGATGGCATAGGACCGCATGCCTCCCGCCTCTGCCGAACAACGACTGGTTTATCTGCTGGCTTTGACGCGCTCAGGCGCCGGCAAGAGGTTCTTCGGCGAACGCTAAAAGCACAAGAATTGATGAAAATTTAACGACTTTTCCACCGGAAATTATAATATATTATACGGAAAGGGCTTGATCGCAAACCGCAAGGCAACGCCCGCTCTTATAATCCTATCAAATTACTGAACCTGTCGATGGACGAGAAAGGCGCTCTGCAAGGAGCGCCTTATCGTTATTCCTTGCCGCACAGATCAACCGTTAAATTTCTCTTCAATTTATAAACTGTTAACGGATTGCCGTTAACACTCTGTTAACCCACGGCTGGCCATGGTGCACGGACAACATCCACCACCGAAAAAGGGCTTCCCATGACTGCGCAATTCCACGATGGCCATCACCCCGGTCATGGAGGGGGCGGCACAGCCGGCTCGGAATACACCATCGATTCACGCAACGGCGGCGCTAAGCACGGCCACGGAACCGACGGGGATGACACGTTTTTTGTCAGGACGGATGGCCAGACCAAAAATCAGATTCATATCCATGCGGAGGGCGGAAACGATACCTTCCGGCTCGATATGGGCGTGATCGGATCGCGCTTCATTCAGCACGGGCATCATATTTTCGCCGAAGCGGGGCGTGATCGGTTTTTCTTCGACAACCTTGCCAATATGAAGGGAACGGTGGTCGGCAGGCTGGACGATTTTGACGGGAGCTCGGATGAGATCTGGATCGCCAACCAGCGGCTCGATCTGCATAATCCTGGCGCCATTACCGGTTTCGACGTGTCCATTGTCAGCTATCTTGGACAACAATGGCTGCAAATTTTCAATCAGCAGGGCGGACGTGCCTTATACGCCCTCGAGGGCGCGCGGCAGGTCAAGAATGCCAACGGGATGTGGCAGGATGAGGAGCATTTCCTGACCTGGGACCATGTCCTTCCCGATGTGCTTCCGGTTGTTCGCTATGAGAACCCGGTGAACTTCCTTCCAACGCATATGACCTCGCAATTCAATCCGGCGCGCATCGTTTCCATATCTGCAAGCTTGTCCGAGAATTTGAATCTTCAGGGCGGAATTGCCAATGAACTGATCGTCGCTCAACGCGGGCACGACCTGATCAATGGCGGCGCCGGAAACGACTATATCCGGGCCCATATGGGCAACGACACCGTCTATGGCGGCGACGGCAACGACCTGATCGAGGGCGACAAGGGCTTTGACCTGATATTCGGCGGCCCTGGGCATGACACAATCTCGGGCGGGTCCGATGCGGATACCCTGCACGGAGGAGACGGGCACGATCTCATCTTCGGGGGATCCGAGAATGACATCATCTTCGGCGGCAATGGCAATGACCGGCTGCACGGCGGCCCTGGCGACGATACGGTCAGAGGCGAGGCGGGCAATGATCTGATCCATGGCAACAGCGGCAAGGACTTCCTTTCCGGAGGCGCCGGAGACGATACCATTTTTGCCGGCGCCGGAAATGATTACGTCGAAGGCGGCAACGGTCTGGACGAACTGCACGGCGGCGATGGCGCCGACACCATCTACGGCAATCTCGGCAACGATTCGATTTTTGGCGGCGCCGGCAACGACCTCATCCACGCGGGGGATGGCAACGACTTCGCCCGCGGCGGCATAGGGGACGACACGATCTACGGCGGCGCCGGCGCGGATCTTCTGCTCGGCCTGGAAGGCAATGATCTTCTCCAGGGCGGTCCTGGAAGGGATTCGCTGCATGGTGGCATGGGCAATGACGTGCTTTACGGCGGCGCCGACAGCGACATCCTGTTCGGCATCCAGGGGAACGACACGCTGCGCGGTGGCGACGGCGATGACAACCTGACCGGCGGCCTGGGAAAGGACTGGCTGTATGGCGGTGCCGGCGCGGACAGTTTCATCTTCAGGGATGTGCTCGACTCTGCAGCAGGCGCCGAGCGCGACCTGATCATGGATTTCAATCGCGCCGAGGGGGATGTGATCGACCTGCGGCTGATCGATGCAAACAGCGCCGCAGCCGGCGATCACGCCTTCACGTTCATCGGTGACCGGGGGTTCAGCAACACCGCCGGCCAACTCCGATATGAGGCGCAAGGGGCCAATCTCGTCATTTACGGCGATGTCAATGGCGACGGAAGGGCCGACTTCTCGGTGCAGGTCAACGGCCTGTCGTCGATATCCGCCGACGACTTCCTGCTGTGATGCCTGACCGCACCGGTGAACCGATTTCCGTTTTCGGTTTCCCTGGCCTGAGCGGATGCTAGTTCCGAACCACGGGTGGTGCGGGCCCCGACCATTGGCTCCGGTTCCGGCGGCTCTCGCAGCCGGGCAATCAGGCGGGCCGGTGGCGGCAGTGGCGCCGCCCAGCCAGCGAGCCTGCGGAAGATTTCGCCGTTGAGCTTCGTCGCTCTGCATCGAAGCTCCTCGGGTGCAGCCCGGTCCGCACGGGCAGCCCGGCCGGGGAACCATCGCCCCCACGCCGCGTTCCGCCTTCGACCAGAAAGGGAGAGAACAAAAATGAAGGGCATCATCGCCTGGCTTCTTGGCGTTCCGATCTTCGTGATCATCCTGCTGTACCTGACCGGCATCTTCTGACCGGGGCCAGGCTCGACTGTGCATGATGCGCCCGGAGCCTGTCTCCGGGCGTTTTCCTTGTCGGCGCCGCATGGCTGGACGCCCCGGAACCGCAAGGCTAAGCATGGGCGCCCGACACGATCTGGAGCCGCCCCGAATGACCGAGATTTTGCTGATGCTTGCCGCCGGCTTTCTGGGCGGAATGCTGAACGCCGTCGCCGGCGGCGGCACCTTCATCACCTTTCCTGCCCTGGTCGCCAGCGGCGTGCCGGTGGTCTCGGCCAATGCCACCAGCACGGTCGCGGCCCTGCCGGGCTACCTGTCCGCCGCCCTGGGTTTCCGCAACGAGATCGCGCAGATCGATCGCGCTCTGGTGCTGCGGCTGACCTTCTGGACGCTGGTCGGCGGCATCGTCGGCTCCTGCCTGCTGCTGGTCTCGTCGAACCAGGCCTTTGCGTTGCTGGTGCCCTTCCTGCTGCTGGCGGCGACCTCGGTCTTCATCTGGGGCGCGCAGGTGCGGGAATGGGCGGCGCAGCACCGCAACGCGGTCGCGCCCTTCGGCGCCGGGACCATGGTGCCGGTCGCGATCTACGGCGGCTATTTCAACGGCGGGCTAGGCATCGTCCTGCTGGCGCTCTTCGCGCTTTGGGGCATGACCCAGCTGAACCAGATGAACGGGCTGAAGAACTGGCTGTCCTTCGCGCTGTCGGTGATCTCCTTCGCGATCTTCGCCGCGGGCGGGCAGGTCGCCTGGTGGCCGGCGGCGGTGATGAGCCTCGGAACCATCCTCGGCGGCTATCTGGGCGCCCCGGTGGCGCGGCGCATCCCTGTCCACGCGTTGCGGGCATTGATCGCGGCCATCGGCTTTGGCATGACGGCGCTGTTCCTCTGGCGGCTCTTCTGACGCCAGCCCAACCCGAAAGGATTTTCCATGTCCGAAATCAAGCGCATCGAGACCGGCCCCCGCATGAGCCAGGCGGTCATCCATAACGGCACCGTCTACCTGGCGGGCCAGGTCGGCAAGCCCGGCGAATCGGTGACCGGGCAGACCCGCGCGGTTCTGGCCCAAGTCGACCGGCTGCTGGCGGAATGCGGCTCGGACAAGACCCGCATCCTCTCGGCCCAGATCTGGCTGGCCGACATGGCCGATTTCGCCGAGATGAACGCCGTCTGGGACGCCTGGGTCGCGCCCGGCCACGCCCCCGCCCGCGCCACCGGCGAATCGGCGCTGGCGACGCCCGACTACAAGGTCGAGATCATCGTGGTCGCGGCGCAGAACTGATCGCCGCCATGACCGAACGCGCGGCGCGCAGGCCGGGAGGCTCGCCGCCGCGCCCCAGCCGCTGCATGGTCAGCGCCATGGCGGCCAGTTGCACGGCCCGCTCCTCGGGATCCTCGACCAGCCGATAAAGCGCCTGCGACATCGGCCCCGGCTGGCAGTTGCGGCCAAGATATTCCGGCACCGCGCGGGTCTCGCTGACCAGGTTGACCAGCGTCACCGTGTCGGTCCTCAGTAACAGCCCGATGATCAGCCGGCTGAGCGGCGCCACGTCATAGCCGATCACCATGGGCACGTCGTTGGCGGCCAGATCCAGGCTGACCGTGCCCGATGCCGCCAGCGCCAGATCGGCCGCGGCAAAGGCCGCGCGCCTCTCCTCGGGCCGCTCGACCACCACCGGCGCGGTCGGCCAGCGCCGCGCCATCTCGCGCACCAGCACCGAGACGCCGCGCACGGTCGGGATCACCACGCGAATCTCGGGCACCCGGTCACGCAGCCGGATCAGCGCCTCGTCGAAGCGCGGGCCCAGCCGCCCCACTTCGGTCCGGCGCGAGCCCGGCAGGCACAAGACCAGCGGCGCATCCGGCGCGATGCCGTTCGCGGCACGAAACGCCGCCGCCTCGGCCTCGCCCGCCACCGGCTCGGCGACGATGGGATGGCCGACGAAATCGCAACTCATGCCGGCGGCCTGCATCAGCGGCGGCTCGAAGGGCAGGATCGCCAGCACATGGTCGATGACCTCGGCCATCTTCCCGGCCCGCCCCGGCCGCCAGGCCCAGACCGAGGGCGCGACGTAATGGATGGTGCGCAGATCCGGGGCCAGCGCCCGCGCCTGACGCGCCACGCGCAGGCAGAAATCCGGGCTGTCGATGGTGACCAGCGCGTCGGGCCGGGCCTCGGCGACGGCACGGGCGGTCTCGGCGATGCGGGCCTTCAGCGCGCGGTATTTCGGCAGCACCTCCCAGATGCCCATGAGGCTCAGCTCTTCCATCGGGAAACGGCTCTCGAGGCCCTGCGCCGCCATGGCGGGGCCGCCCACACCCAGGAACTCGGCCGCTGGATCGAGACTTTTCAGCCCCGCCATCAGGGCACCGCCCAGGTTGTCGCCCGAGGGCTCGCCGGCGATCAGGAAGAATTTCATCGCGCCGCTCCGCTTGCCATGCCCCGACATGGGTATTTGAAAAACAGAGAAGCGATCCGGACTTCTTCGTGCCCCACATACCCTCCTGCCGCTTTCGCGTCACTGTCACTTGAGTATTTGGAAACGGTGAAGCAAGCCACTTTCACCGTTTCCCAAATACTCATGTCACCCGCGCGCCCAGAGAAACAGCCCCGCGGCTTCGGCGCGACGCATTGCCTCGGCTCGTTCCAGCAGGATAACGCTGCCCGCCTCCCAGGCGATCCCGGCCAGCCCGGCCCCGGCGGCCTGGGTGACGGTATCGGGGCCGATGGTCGGCAGGTCGATGCGCCGGTCCTGGCCGGGCTTGGGCGCCTTGTAGAGCACGCCGCCCGGCCCTTTCGGGTCGGGTTTCAGCCCGGCATGCAGGCGGGCGAATTCCAGCATCGCCTGGGTGCCCGGCAGCGCCTCGACGGCAAGGCAGAGCCCCTGCGCCACCACGGCGCCCTGGCCGATGTCGAGCGCGCCGAGGCCGGCGACGATCTCGGCGGCGCGGGCGGCATCCTTCTGGTCGCGCGGGCTCGGCTCGCCCGCCAGAACACCTTCCCCCGGCACCAGATCGGGAAGGATCTGGTCTACAGAACAAATGGATATGCCGGCCTCCTCGAAGACGTCCAGGACCGCACGCAGCGCCGCGTCGTCGCCGGACTGCATCCCCATCAGGATGCGCGGCACGATGGTCAGGGTGCGGGGGTCGAAAAGCTCGGGCTCGATCTTCGGGCGGCGGATGGCGCCGGCGAAGACCGCCTGCGTCACGCCCTGGTCGGCCAGCTCGTCCAGGAAGGGCACCAGCCGTTCCAGGCGGAAGGGCTTCGCCTCGAGCTGCGGTTTCAGGTTGTCCAGCGCATAGACCAGCGGCTGGTCCAGCGCGGCAGCGATGGCGGGGGCAAGGCGGCCCTCGCCGGCGATCAGGGCGATGCGGCTCATGGATGGGGCGCCAGGAAGCTGCGGTCCGAGGGGCCGAGGATGAAGTCCAGCACCTCGCGCACCATCGGCCCGTTCTCGGCCTCGGCCAGATGCCGGGCGGTGTCGCGGAAACTGCCCCGGCCCAGCTGCGCCAGCATGTCGCGCAGTGCGTGGATCTCCTCGCGCGAGGCGCCGCGGCGCTTCAGTCCCACCAGGTTCAGCCCGTCCAGGTGGCCGCGCGGCCCCTGCACCAGGCCGAAGGGGATCACGTCGGCCGTCACCATGGTCACCGCGCCGATCATCGCGCCGCGGCCGATGCGCACCCATTGGTGCACGCCGGACAGGCCGCCGACGATCACGTCGTCCTCGAGCACGCAATGGCCGGCCACCGAGGCGTTGTTGACCAGGATCACCCGGTCGCCGATCCGGCAGTCATGCGCGACATGGCTGCCCGCCATGAAAAGGCCGTCGTCGCCGATGCGGGTGACGCTGCCGCCGCCCTCGGTGCCGGGGTTCATGGTGACATATTCGCGGATGCGGTTGCGGGCGCCGATCTCCAGCCGGGTGCGCTCGCCGCGGAACTTCAGGTCCTGCGGCACCTCGCCCAGCGAGGCGAAGGGGAAGACCACGGTTTCGTCGCCGATCGCGGTCTCGCCCGCCACCACGACATGGGATTTCAGCACCACGCCCCGGCCGAGGACGACCTCGGGGCCGAGGACGCAGAACGGGCCGATCTCGCATCCCTCGCCGATCTTCGCGGCGGGGTCCACGACGGCCGAGGGATGGACGCGGGTTTCAGCCATTGTCGCCACGGTTCAGCATGGCCATGACCTCGGCCTCGGCGGCGAGTTGGCCGTTGACCATGGCGCGGCCCTCGAATTTCCAGATCTTGCCGCCGCCGCGCAGGGTCTTCATGTGCAGTTCCAGCACGTCGCCCGGCACCACCTTCTGGCGGAAGCGGCATTTGTCGATGGACATGAAATAGGTGCCCATCCCCTTGCCGGCGAGGTCCAGCGTCACCCCCACCAGCACCGCCGCGGCCTGGGCCATGGCCTCGATGATCAGCACGCCGGGCATCACCGGCTCCTGCGGGAAATGCCCTTCGAAATGCGGCTCGTTCGAGGTCACGTTCTTGACCCCGACGCAGCTTTCGCCCGGCACGATGTCGCGGACCCGGTCCACCAGCAGGAAGGGATAGCGATGCGGCAGGATGCGCTTGATCATCGCCAGATCGACTTCGGTCGGCGGGATATAGGCGGTCTGGTCATCGTTCGGGGCGGCGGCCATGCGATCCTCTTGGAATGTTTTCATTTGCCTAGCAACGGCGCGCGATCTTGGCAAGTTTCGCGGCGTCAGCCCCCTGCGGCCGTCCGGCGCCCGCGGCCTTCCGACAGCCAGCCCGCCAGCGCCAGCCCGGCGATCAGCGCGAGCCAAGCCCAGCCGGGCAACAGTGGGCGATGCGTCATGCCGCTGACCGAGGCCGCCTCGCGCGGGGTGATGGCGATCCACGGACCGCCGACGCCCTGCCCATGCGCCGGCCGGCCCTCGCGCACCGTGCGCAGGCCGGGCATGCCGTCCGAAAGCCGCAGCACAGCCCCCTGCGTCGCCTCGGCCAGCGGTCCGAGAACCGCGCCCGAGGCCACGGTTTCCTCGAATTCGCGCGGCGCGGCGGGGCCAAGCGCCAGGACGCGGGTGATATCGCCATCCGCCAGCCGGTAAAGCCCCGGTCCCGGCGCCGTCCAGCGCGCGGTGAAGCGGCCCGGCCCGGCCTCGGCCAGCGCGACCTCCTCGGTCTCGCCGTCGGGGCGGGTGATGCGGACCGGGCCGGCGGTCACGTTCATGGTGCGGCGGGTGATGGTCACCGTCAGGTCGCCGCCGACATCGGCCAGCAAGGCCTCTTCCTCCAGCTCCGGCTCCTGCATCGACCAATGGGCGATGCGGCGCAGCAGCTCCAGCTGCGGCCCGCCGCCCTCGAAGCCGCGGCCCCAGAGCCAGACCTGATCCGAGGTCAGCATCGCCACCCGCCCCTCGCCCACGCGGCTAAGCAGCAGCAGCGGCTCGTCCCGCGCGCCGCTCAGCACCACCTGGGCGCGCGGATCAGGGATCACCTGCGACATGCGCAGCCAGCGGCCCCAATGGCTTTCCGAACCCTCGGCCGGGGCGCCGGGCAGGCCGGCCGTGACCGGGTGGCGCTGGCCCTCCTCGGTCAGGCGCGGCAGATAGGGCTCGTCATAGACCCGGCCGGTGGGGCGCGCGGGCAGGATCGCGCCCAGGGGCGACAGGTTCAGGCTCTCCACCGAGGACATCTCGGGGCCCGCCGAGACCAGGATGGCGCCGCCCTCTTCGACATAGCGGCGGATATTGTCGTAATATTGCGGCAGCAGGATGCCGCGCACCCGGTAGCGGTCGAAGATGATCAGGTCGAAATCCCGGATCCGCTCCATGAACAGCTCCTGGGTCGGAAAGGCGATCAGCGACATCTCGTCGACCGGGACCCCGTCCATCTTGTCCGGCGGCCGCAGGATGGTGAAATGGATCAGGTCCACATTCGCATCCGATTTCAACAGGTTGCGCCAGGTTCTTTCCCCTGCGTGCGGCGCGCCCGAGACCAGCAGCACCCGCAGCCGGTCGCGCACGCCCTGGATCTGCACGGCGGCCGAGTTGTTGCGGTCGGTCAGTTCCGGCACCTCGGACTCGGGCGCGTCGAATGCGATCGAGACCACGTTCTGCCCGGCATGCTTCGGCACCACCGGCAGGTCCAGCGCCACGCCGGGCGGCAGGTCGAGCGCGCGCATCTCCTCTCCGTCCAGCAGGATGCGAAGCCGGGCCGGGGTCTGCGCCACCTCGGGCGGAACCGCGCCCTGGTCCTCGACGCGCAGGCGGATGGTGACGGGCTTGCCGATCAGCCCGTAGGCCGGGGCCTCCTCGATCACCAGCCGGCGATCCCAGTCGCCCGCTTGCCCGGTCAGCAGCACATGCACCGGCGCCGGGGCCGAGGCCGGGACCATCGGCGCGTCATGGGCCAGCCCGTCGGTGACGGCGATCACGCCGGCGACTCGGGTCTGCGGCTCGGCGGCCAGAGCCCGGGTCAGCGCGGTGCCGATCTGGGTGCCGTCCGGGTCGTCGGCCACGGTCACGCGGCGGATCTCGGTATCGGGCAGCGCCGAAAGCTGGCGGGTCAGTTCCTCGACCGCCGCGTCAGTCTGTTCGCCGCGGCCCGGCAGCGCCTGGCTGGCGCTGCGGTCGTCCAGCAGGATGACGATGTCCGACAGCTTGCTGCGGATGCCCGATTCCAGCGCCGGCCCGGCCAGGGCGGCCGCGGCCGCCAGCCCGGCGATCCCGCGCCAGGCCCAGCCGCGCAAGCCCCGCCACAGCGACCACAAGGCCACCAGCAGCGCCAGCACGGCCAGCGCCGCGACCAAGGGCCAGGGCAGCAGCGGATCGAAGGTCAGGCCGCTCATTGCACGACCTCCTCCTGCCGCAGCCGCTCCAGCAGGGCGGGCACATGCACCTGGTCGGATTTGTAGTTCCCGGTCAGCACATACATGATCAGGTTGACGCCGAAGCGATAGGCCATCTCGCGCTGGCGTTCGCCCTCGAAGCCCGAGCCGATGCTGAACATGGGCAGGCCGTTCTCATTCACCGCCCAGGCCTCGGCCCAGGCATTGCCGCCGATGACGACCGGAGAGACGCCGTCGTTGAGGTTGCGGAAAGGCACGCCCTCGGCCGCCTCGGCACCGGCGGGGGGCGCTTCGGCCCAGACCTCGCGGCCCTGATAGCGGCCGGGAAAATCCCCGAGCAGGTAATAGCTGCGGGTCAGGACGTGATCGGAGGGGATGGGCGCCAGCGGCGGGATGTCCAGCGGCGCGGCCAGCGCCTGCAGCGCCGCGCCGCCATCCGGTCCGCCCAGCCCGGCAATATCGCCGTCCCGGGTGTCGAACAGGATCATCCCGCCCGAGCGCAGGAAATGGTTCAGCCGCACATAGGCCTGCGGCGAGGGCGGCGCCTGCGCCTCGGTCACCGGCCAATAGAGAAAGGTCAGCAGCGACAGATCGTCCTGCTCGGGGTCGATGCCGATGGGCTCGCCCGGCTCGACGGTGGTGCGGGCGGTCAGCACCTGCGACAGGCCGCGCAGGCCCGCCTCCGTGGCGGCATCGACCTCGGCATCGCCGGTGACGATATAGGCCAGCGCGACCTCGTCGGCGGCACGCACCAGCCGGGGATCGGGGTCGTCCTGCGCCCAGAGGGCGGTGGCCCAGAGCAGCGCGGCAAGGATTGCAGGCCATCTCATGCCAGCGCCCCCCGCCTGCCGCGCGCCAGCCAGGCGCTGCCCAGCGCGTCCAGCGCCAGAAGTGCTGCGGCCAGCGCGATCAGCCAGCCGCGCAGGTCCAGCCCCGGCGCCTGCGCCGCGCGCTCGATACGGGCGCCGGGCCAGTCGGCAGGCGCGATCGGCCCGCCGGCGTTCAGCGCCGCCATGCGCTCGCCGCCGCGGTAAAGCCCGGCGGGCGCGCCGGGCGCCGGGCCGCGCGCGAAATCGGCGGCAGCGACCGGCGCCGGATCCTGCGGCTCGGTCGGGTGGCCGAAGCCGTCCAGCACCAGTTCGGGCAGCCAGAAGGGCTGTTCGGCACGGTCGGCCCCGGGCGCGGCGGCGCTGGCCCGCGCGCTGCGCACCAGCCGGTCCAGCATCTCGACGAACAGGCCCGAAATCGCCAGGTTCGACCATTCCGCGTTCGCCGTGGTGTGAAACAGGACCAGCTGCCCCTGTCCCAGCGGCGCGCGGGTGACCAGCGGCGTGCCGTCCGAAAGCTGGGCGATGGTGCGGTCCGCAAGATCGGGCGAAGGCTCGGCCAGCAATTGGGCGCGCACCGTCGCGTCGCCCCGCACCGAAAGCCCGGCAAAGGGTCCGTCGGCGGCAAAGGGCGCGACGGTGCGCGGATCGCCCCAGCTCAGCGCGCCGCCGATATCGCGCCCGCCGGCGCGCAGGCGCACGGGCAAGAGCGGTTCCTCGCTCAGCCGCTCGGAAGCCGCCATGCGCGGGCCGGAAAAGCGGATCAGCAGCCCGCCCTGCTCGACCCAGTCGCGCAAGCCCTGGGTCTCGGCCAGCCCGAACTGGTCGGCCAGCACGATCACGTCGGGCGAGGCTTGCAATACGTCGCCCAGCCCGCCCTCGATCAGGTCGGTGGTCGGGCCCAGCGCCCGGCGCAGGTAATGCAGGGGCGAAAGCAGCCGCTGGCCTTCGCTGGCGCGGTCGTCGCCGACCAGCGCCACCTTGCGCCGGCGCAAGGAGTCATCGGCCAGCACCACCGCCCCGGCCGAGGCATTACCCTCGACCTCGAAGCGGGTGATGCGATTGCGCAGCTCCGAAGGCAGAGCGATGGGCACCAGCCGGCTGGTCACGCCCTGATCCTCCGCTTCCTCGCCGGGCTGCAGCCGCGCCAGCTCGCGCGGGGTGCCCTGCGGATCGAGGCCGATGGCCAGCACCTCGGACGTGGCGGCCCCGGTCGAACGCAGCCGCAGCGCCGGCTGGTCGCCCGGCACCAGCTCCAGCGACTGGCGGGGTCCCTGCGGCGGCACCACAGTGACGCTGCCGCGCCCGGACAGCGCCGACAGCCATTCCACCCGGCCGGGATGGTCCAGCCCGTCGCTGAGCCACAGCACCGACAGGGTGCCGGGCGCGCCGGCCAGCACCGCCTCGGGATCCGAGGGGTAGCGCGTCTCCCACGCCGCGGGGCGCAAGGCGCGCAGTTGCGCGGCAAGCTCGGTCGCGGGCAGGAAGGGCAGCGCGCCCTCGGCCCGGCCGTCGCCCACCAGCAGCGCCGCCGGCCGGCCCTCCGCCCCCGCCTGGTCCAGCGCGCGCAGGGCGCGGGCCTGGCGCTGCGGCCAATCGGGCGCGGCGGCCCAGCCGGCATCCATCACGATCAGCAGGGGGCCCTGCCCGCCCTGGTCCGGCGAGGGCTTCCACACCGGGCCGGCAAAGCCCAGGATCAGCGCCGCGATCGCCAGAACCCGCAGCAGAAGCAGCCACCAGGGCGTGTGCCGCGCCACCGGATGCGGATCCTTGAGCCCCAGAAGCAGCCGCGTGCCGGGAAACCGCACCAGCTTCGGCGAGGGCGGCATGGCGCGCAGGATCAGCCACAGCACCGGCAGCGCCGCCAGCGCCGCGAGAATCCAGGGCGTCAGGAAGCCGATGGGACCGATCAGCAGCATCAGCCCTCCAGCACCGACCAGAGCCAGAGCAGCGCCTGCGAGGGCGGTGCCCCGGTATCGTGCATGCCGAAATGCCAGCCCGCCGTGGCGGCGGCGCGCGACAGCACCTCGCGCCGCTCGGCCAGCCGCGCCAGATAGGCCGTGCGCAGCCCGCCCGCGTCGCGCGTGTCGTGGCGCAGCGCGCCCGAGGCCGAACGGAACAGCACCGCCCCCCGCCAGGGAAAGCCGTCCTCGTCGGGATCCAGCACCTGCATCAGCACACCCTGCACCCCCAGGCCGGCGGCGCGGGCAAGGTAGTCCAGAACCGGCTGCGGATCGCCCAGGAAATCGTCGAACAGAACGATCCGCTGGCCGGGACGCAGGGCCTCGGCCGGGGGGGCGTCCTCGTCGCGGTCCAGCGCCGGGCGGGCGACCAGCGCCTCGGCCAGGCGCTCGGCCTGCAGGCGGCCGGGGCGCGGCGGCTGGCCTGCCAGCGCCACGCGCTCGCCCCCGGCCAGCAGCGCCATGGCCAGCGCCAGCGCCAGCAGCTCGGCGCGGTCGCGCTTGGCTGGCCGGTCCGCGCCGCCGGCGTAATCCATGCCCGCCGCGGCCGAGACCCAGATCGCCGCCGATTGCGCCACCTGCGCCTCGCGGTCGCGGACGAATTGCGCATCCGACCGCGCCGAGCGGCGCCAGTCGATGCTGCGTGCCGTGTCGCCCGCCGTGGCGGGGCGGTATTGCCAGAAATCCTCGCCCATGCCGGCACGGCGCTGGCCATGCGCCCCCGGCACCAGCGCCGCCGCCAGCCGCTCGGCCGACAGCATCAGCGCCGGCAAGGCGGCCGAGGCAGCCTCGGCCCGGGCGCGAAGCTGATCGGCCGCGGGTCTCACGCCGCCGCCCGCATCCGGTCGTCGAGCAGGCGCGCGATAACCCCCTCGATGGTCTCGCCGCGGGCGCGGGCGGCGAAGCTCAGCGCCATGCGGTGACGCAGCACCGGGGCGGCCATGGCTTCGACGTCGTCCAGCGTCGGCGCAAAGCGGCCGTTCAGCGCGGCGCGGGCGCGCGTGACCAGGGTCAGCGCCTGCGCGGCGCGCGGCCCCGGCCCCCAGACCAGGGTGTCGGCCATCCAGCCCGGCGCCTCGGGCGCGCCGGGCCGTGCCGCCCGCACCAGGTCGAGGATCGCGTTCAGCACCGTCTCGCCCACCGGCATGCGCCGGATCAGCGCCTGCGCCGCGACCAGCCCCGCCGCGTCGAAAACGGCATGCGCCTGGCCCTGTTCGGTCCCGGTCGTCGCCAGCAGGATGGCGCGCTCGGTGTCGCGGTCGGGATAGTCCACGTCGATCTGCAGAAGGAAACGGTCCAGCTGCGCCTCGGGCAGCGGATAGGTGCCCTCCTGCTCGATCGGGTTCTGGGTGGCAAGGACGTGGAAGGGCCGGCCCAGCGGGCGATGCTCGCCGCCGATGGTGACCTCGCCCTCCTGCATGGCCTGCAGCAGCGCGGATTGCGTGCGCGGGCTGGCGCGGTTGATCTCGTCGGCCATCAGAAGCTGGGTAAAGACCGGCCCCTCGATGAAGCGAAAGGCGCGGGTGCCGTCGGGCCGGATGTCCAGCACCTCGGAGCCCAGGATGTCGGCCGGCATCAGGTCGGGGGTGAACTGGATGCGCGCGGTATCGAGGCCCAGCACGGTGGCCAGCGTATCGACCAGCATGGTCTTGCCCAGGCCCGGCTGGCCGACCAGCAGCGCATGCCCCCCCGACAGGATCGCGGCCAGAACCTGCTCGACCACGGCATGCTGGCCGACGAAGCGGTGCTCGACACTGGCGCGGGCCTGCGCCAGACGGTCGGTCAGCGTCAGGACTTCGGAAACCAGTTTCTCATTCTCGGCCATGACAACGCCCCGTTTCTGTTCTAGGACAACATAAAGGCAGGGGTGACGGGGTCCACAGGGAATGGAGGAAAAGACTGACAATGCCGTGAGCGATGCGGCCGGAATCGCCGCCGCGGCCAGCCGCGCCTCGAAAAAGGGGCCGCCGCCGGTGCATCTTTGGAATCCGCCCTTCTGCGGCGATCTGGACATGGAAATCCGCGCCGACGGCAGCTGGTTCTACAACGGCACCCCCATTGGCCGGCCGGAAATGGTGCGGCTCTTCGCCTCGATCCTGAAGCGCGAGGGTAACGATTACTTTCTGGTCACCCCGGTTGAAAAGGTCGGCATCCGCGTGGTCGATGCGCCCTTCATCGCCGTGGACGCCGAAATCGGCGAGACCATCGTCTTTACCACCAATGTGGGCGACCGGGTGACGGCCGGCCCCGGGCATGCGATCGAGCTGCGCGGGACGGCCGAGGAACCCCGTCCCTATGTCCATATCCGCCGCGGTCTTTGGGCGCTGATCGACCGCAAGACATTCTACCGACTGGCCGATGCGGCTATGCCCGGCGAAAACGGGCGTATGGAAGTGCGATCGGGAGGGACGGCCTTTCCTCTGGAGCCCTGATCATGGCGCGATTCGCCGCCAATCTGACCTATCTGTTCACCGAACTGCCCATGCTGCAACGCTTCGCCGCCGCAAGGCGGGCGGGCTTTCACGGGGTCGAGATCCTGTTTCCCTATGATCTCGCGGTCAAGGAGCTGGCCCAGGCCGCGCAGGTGGCGGGGGTGGAGTTCGTGCTGATGAACACGCCGCCGCCGAACTGGGCCGGCGGCCCGCGCGGCTTCGCCGCCGAGCCGGGCAACGAGACCCGGTTTCGCAGCGACTTCGACCGCGCCCTGCGCTTTGCCAAGGCGCTGGGGGTGCAGCACCTGCACGTGATGGCCGGCAAGGCCGAAGGGCCCGAGGCGCGGCGCAGCTTCGTCGAGAACCTGAAATGGGCCTGCCGCCGGGCGCCGCGCGCCAGCCTGACCATCGAGCCGATGAACCGCACTGACATGCCGGGCTATTACCTCGACAGTTTCGACCTCGCGGCCGAGATCATCGATGCCGTCGGCGGGGCCAATCTGGGGCTGCAATTCGACGCCTACCAGGCGCAGATGATCCATGGCGACGCGCTGGCGGTCTGGGAACGCCATGCCGCCCGCGTGCGGCATATCCAGATCGCCGGCTGTCCCGGACGGCACGAGCCGCGCCAGGGCGATATCGACTTCGCCGAATTGCTGCGCGCCGTCGACGGCGCGGGCTATCGGGGCTGGGTCGGGGCGGAATACACCCCCCGCACCTCGACCGAGGCCGGGTTGCGCTGGCTGCGCTCGGCTTAAGATCGGGGCGGGCGTATTCAGGCGCGATCCGCCCGGGGTGACGGGACGGGGGCGCTTGATCGCCGCCGCCGCCGCGGCGCCGAAGCCGGACAAGCGCCGCAGGACGTCTTGCCGGCCTTCGCGCCCGCCGCAAATCCGGCCTTTCCGGCAGGGTCGCCTGCGCGGGTCAATCCTTGCCTGGCAGGCGCCGGGCCATTCGTTCGGCCAAGGCCTCGTGCCCGCTGGCCTGCAGCCCGGCGATCGCGCCCAGATAGTCGCGCGCCTCGCGGTTCTGGCTGAGCTTCGATTTCGCCAGCGTCCTGCGCACCGCAATGCGGAAGGCGACGATACCGCCCAGCATCTGCTGCAGGTAATCGGCCGGCGCATCGGCCATGCGCCAAGCCTCGGGCCCGTTCAGGCGGCGCTCGTGGTTGCGGGTCAGCAGGCCGACCGCGGCGCGCTTGGCATGCTCGTCATGCTGGAAGGTGATGCCGCCATAGACATGCACCACCTGATAATTCCAGGTCGGGACGTGCCGGTGATGCTCGGGCTTGCTGGGATAGAAATTCGGCGAGACATAGGCATCCTCGCCGCGAAAGATCGCCAGCACCTCCTGCCGGTCGGGGATCAGCCGGTGCATGTCGTTGGCCAGGGCCACATGGCCGATCAGCGTGCCGTCCGGCGCGGCGAGCAGCGGGATATGGTTGGCGATCAGCCCCTCATCCGTCTGCGCCACGATACAGGCCAGAGGCGCAGCCTGGATGACCGCGGCGATCTCGTCGGGGCTGATCTCTTGGAAATGCGGGGGGACATACATGCGGCGATTCCGATGCTGAGGCGGTCCGATTGTGCCCCCCGGGCGCAGCGATGACAACGCCATGCGCCGCCCGCGACCGGGCCAGCGCCGCTAATAGGCCGCGCTGCCGGTGCCGGCGGGAAGCGCGCCATAGGGCAGCCAGATGGTCTTGCTGCGGCTGGCGGCACGCAGGAATTCCCGGCCCTGCGCCTGCGGGCCGTTCCAGTCGCGGGACGCTGGGGTCCAGACCGGGATCAGGGTCTCGGCCGCGGCGCGCTGCAGTTCGGCCAGCCCCTCGCCCTGCCCGGCGTGCCAGATCGCCGAAACGCCGTCATGCGCGGCCAGCGTCCCCGCCAGCGCATCGCGCGGGCCGCTGACGATATTGACCACGCCGCCCGGCATGTCCGAGCAGGCCAGGACCTGCGCCAATGTCAGCGCCGCCATCGGCCGATCCTGCGAGGGGATCGCCACCACGGCATTGCCCATGGCGATGGCCGGCAGCACCAGCGCCATGAAACCGGCGAGCGGCGCGGCCGTCGGCGCGACCAGCCCCATGACGCCATGCGGCTCGGGCTGGACATGGCACAGGTGGCCGGGCTTGGCCGAGACCGTGGCGCCGTCGTATTTGTCGGCAAAACCGGCATAGAAGAAGCAGCGGCGGATGGCGGCATCGACCTCGGCCGGGCTGGCGTAACCGGCGAATTCGGCACGGCGCTGCGCCAGGTTCTCGGCCAGGAAATACAGCACCTGCGCCCGGCCGTGACCGCCCAGGCCCTGCCATTTCGCCAACGCGGACCCCGCTGCCTCGACCGCGTTGCGGATGTCCTTGCGATTGCCCAGCGGCACCAGCTCGTCCTGTGCGAGGTAGCTCGCGCCGCCGTCCGGCCGCTTCTGCGCGCCGCCGATATAAAGCTTGACGGTGCGGTCGATCCCGGCGCTTTCCTCGGACGCCTCGGCCGGGGGGATGTCCGCCGGCACCGGGTCGCGCTGCGCGGCGACGGGGGCGGCCAGATAGTCAAGCATCCCCTCGCGCCCGCCCTCGCGGCCATAGCCCGAATCGCGCATGCCGCCAAAGGGCGCGGCCGCGTCGAAGAGGTTGGCGCAATTCACCCAGACCACGCCGGCCTTGATCCGGGCCGCCATGTCGGTCGCCACCGTGGCGCTTTCCGACCAGACCGAGGCCGCCAGCCCGTAGCGGGTGTTGTTGGCCAGGTCCGCCGCCTCGTCCGGGCTGCGGAAGGTCGAGAGCGTGGCGATGGGGCCGAAGATCTCCTCGACCATGCCGGGATTGGCGGGGGCGATGTTTCGCAGATAGCCCGGCGCGATGAAGCAGCCCGGCGCCGCCGCGCCGCCGACCAGTTCCGCCCCGGCGGCGGTCGCCCGGTCGAGGATGCGCAGGATGCGGTCCTTTTGCACCGGGTCGACGATGGCGCCGATATCTGTGGACTTGTCGAGCGGCGCGCCAAGCCGCAGCTTGCCCATCCGCGCCCGCAACAGCGCCTCGAACCGCGCGGCGACCGCTTCGGCGACCAGGATGCGCGAGCCGGCGCAGCAGACCTCGCCCTGGTTGAACCAGACCCCGTCGACCACGCCCTCGACGGCGGCGTCCAGGTCGGCATCCTCCATGACCACGAAGGGCGACTTGCCGCCCAGTTCCAGCGTCAGCCGCTTGCCCGAGCCGGCGACGGCGCGGGCAATACCGCGCCCGACCTCGGTCGAGCCGGTGAAGGCGATCTTGTCCACCGGGGCCGCGACCAGCGCCGCGCCGGTCTCGCCGTCGCCGGTGACGATGTTGACCACCCCGGCGGGCAGGCCGACATGGGCGCAGATCTCGGCAAAGGCCAGCGCGGTCAGCGGCGTCAATTCGGCGGGCTTCAGCACCACGGTATTGCCGGCGGCCAGCGCCGGCGCCACCTTCCAGGCCAGCATCAGCAGCGGGAAATTCCACGGGATGATCTGGCCGCAGACGCCCAAGGGGCCGTGGCCGGGAAACTCGGTCTCGGCCAGTTCGGCCCAGCCGGCATGGTGGTAGAAATGCCGCACCACCAGCGGCACGTCGATGTCGCGGCTTTCGCGGATCGGCTTGCCGTTGTCCAGCGTCTCCAGCACCGCCAGGAACCGCTCGCGCTTCTGGATCGTCCGGGCGATGGCATAGAGAAAGCGCGCCCGCACATGGCCGGGCATGGCGCCCCAGCCGCGCTGCGCCCGGCGGGCGGCACGCACCGCCTTCATCACGTCGCGGGCGGTGCCCTGCGTCACCTGCGCCAGCTCCTCGCCGGTCGAGGGATCGCGGCTGGCGAAGGTCTCGCCAGCCTTGGTAAAGCGCCCGGCGATGAAATGGCCGAAGCGGCCGCGTTCGCGCAGCCAGTCGCGGACGGCAGAGGCATCCTCGGGCGCGGGGCCGTATTCCATGCTTTCCATGATCTCGCTTACCTTCGGCATGTTCACCCCGCGGCCAGACGATGGGCGGCAGCGTAGCGCCCGGTGACGTGATGGGAAATCTGCCGCTCGATATCGGCCAGAAGCGAGCTGGCGCCGATGCGGAACAGATCCGCCCGCAGCCAGTCGCGGCCCAGTTCCTCGGCCATCAGCACCTGCCAGTTCAGCGCGTCCCTGGCGGTTTTCAACCCGCCGGCCGGCTTGAAGCCCACGGCAAAGCCGGTCCGGTCGCGATAGTCGCGGATCGCGCGCAGCATGACCAGCGACACCGGCAGCGTGGCATTCACCGGCTCCTTCCCGGTCGAGGTCTTGATGAAATCGGCGCCGGCCTGCATGGCGACATGGCTGGCCTTGGCGACATTGCCCAGGGTCTTGAGCTCGCCCGTCGCCAGGATCGCCTTCATCCGGGCATGGCCGCAAGCCTCGCGCATCTCGCAGATCTCGTCGTAAAGCGCCGCCCATTCCCCGCGCAGCACCAGCGCGCGGGAAATCACGATGTCGATCTCATCCGCGCCCTGATCCAATGCATAGCGGATCTCGGCCAGCCGCAGATCGAGCGGCATCAGCCCGGCGGGAAAGCCGGTCGCGACCGAGGCCACCGGGATCGCCGTGCCCTGCAAGGCGCGTTTCGCCACCGCCACCATGGTCGGATAGACGCAGACCGCGCCGGTGGTCAGATGCTCGACCCCCAGCGCCGCCAACTGGCCGGCATCGACCGGCTGGCGCGCCTTGGCGCACAGCCGCGCCACACGGTCGGGCGTGTCGTCGCCCGACAGCGTGGTCAGGTCGATGCAGCGCACCGCGTTCAGCAGCCAGGCCGCCTGCCATTCCTTCTTCAGGCTGCGGCGGGCGGTCAGGCTTGCGGCACGGCGCTCGGCCGCCGGGGTGTTGACCTGGATGGTCTCGAACCAGTCGAGGCTGAAATCGGTGCCGGGATTCTTGCGGTCCATGGCTCAGCGCCCCCGCAGCCCGTCCCACCAGCGCCGCATGCGCCCGCGCGCCCGGTCGCGGGCCGCGTCCGCCCGGGCGTCGAGCCGGTCCCAGGCCGCATCGGCGGAGCGCACGGCTGGGTCGATGGTCCGCTCGCGGAACTGGTTCCACATGCGCCAGAGCAGGAACAAGAGCGCCCCCAGGATCAGCAGGATGATCTGCGCCGCCCAGTTGAAGGGCTTCACCTCGGGCCCAGCCACCGGCTTGATCGAGATGGCGTTCGGATAGACCGAAAGCCAGGCGATGCGCCAGCCGTAAGAGGTCACGCTGACCCATTCGGGATTGGCCGCGGTCGAGCGCAGGTCCGTCGCCTGCGCATGCAGGTTCGAGCTGTCGTATTTGAAATAGGGCGGCCAGATCCAGCCGGTATCCTCGTTGCGATAGACATAGGGCTTGCCGTTCGGCCGCACCGTGTCGATGAAGCGCACGTCGCGCTGGCCCTGGGCGTTCTGCACCGTGCCGGTATCGGGCGAGGCATAGAAAAAGGCATTCGCGCCGATATCCGTCAGCCGGTTGTAGGTGTTGGTGATGCGGACCGTCTGCTTCGAGGGCAGCGTGTAATCCAGGAACAGAAAGACCGCGATCCCGAAGATCACCCCAAGGACGGTCAGGAACCAGCGCATCGGCGCCCCCTCAATTGTAGTTCACGATCACGATGATCACGACGATCGCGACCACCGGCAGGACCAGCACCAGCCCGACGAGCCGCGCCCGCAGGGTCTTGCTGAAGCCCACCATCGAACGCCGCACGAACTCGGCGCGTTCCGGGGACGGGCCCGCGCGCTCGGGATGGCGGCGATCCCATTCCTTTTCAAGCTCTTCCCGGCGCAGGCTGCGGATATAGATCCAGATCAGCGCATAGAAGATCAGCTCGACGATCAGGACCATGCCGATCAGGCGAAGAAAGGCGATCATCGGGCCGACCCTGGTTGCGAAAAGCCTGCCCCATGGAAGGCCCCCGCGCCGCGACTGTCAATGACCCCATTGCGGCGCCGCCGCGCCCGGCCTAGCCTTGCGCCATGGACGCGCTTGCCCGTGAGATCGAGAACCGCCGCGACGACCTGGTCCGCCTGACCCGGGATCTGATCCGCATCCCGACGTTGAACCCGCCGGGCCGCAACTATCGCGAGATCTGCGAATACCTGCAGGCCCGGCTGGCGCCGCAGGGCTGGGCCTGCGAACTGATCCGCGCCCATGGCGCGCCCGGCGACAGCGAGGCCTTTCCGCGCTGGAACCTGGTCGCCCGCCATCGGGGCGGCCCGCCCGGCGAATGCGTGCATTTCAACAGCCATCACGACGTGGTCGAGGTCGGCCATGGCTGGAGCCGCGATCCCTTCGCCGCGGAACTGGAGGGCGGCCGCATCTATGGCCGCGGCGCCTGCGACATGAAGGGCGGGCTGGCCGCCAGCATCATCGCAGCCGAGGCCTTCATCGCGCTTTACCCCGACCACCCCGGCCAGATCGAGATCAGCGCCACCGCGGACGAGGAATCGGGCGGTTTCGGCGGCGTGGCCTATCTTGCCGAACAGGGCGCCTTCGCCCATGTCGGCCATGTCATCATCCCCGAGCCGCTGCACAAGGACCGCATCTGCCTGGGCCATCGCGGCGTCTGGTGGGCCGAGATCGAGACGCATGGCCGCATCGCCCACGGCTCGATGCCCTTCCTGGGCGACAGCGCCATCCGCCACATGGGCGCGGTGCTGGAAGAAATGGAGCGCACGCTGTTCCCGCTGCTGATGACCAAGCGGACCCAGATGCCGGTGATCCCCGAGGGCGCGCGCAACTCGACGCTGAACATCAACTCGATCCATGGCGGCGAACCGGATCACGGCCCGGACTTCACCGGCCTGCCGGCGCCCTGCGTCGCCGACCGCTGCCGCATCGTGATCGACCGCCGCTTCCTGATCGAGGAGGAGCTCTCGGAAGTAAAGCGCGAGGTCACCGCGCTGCTCGAACAGGTCAGGGCGCAACGCCCCGGATTCTCCTATGAAATCCGCGACCTGTTCGAGGTGATCCCCAGCATGACCGACCGCGAGGCGCCGGTGGTGCGCTCGACCGCCGCCGCCATCGAACGGGTGCTGGGCCGCGAGGCCGGCTATGTGGTCAGCCCCGGCACCTACGACCAGAAACATATCGACCGCATCGGCAAGCTGAAAAACTGCATTGCCTACGGCCCCGGCGTGCTGGACCTGGCGCACCAGCCCGACGAATGGGTGGGGGTGGACGATATGCGGGATTCCGCCCGGGTCATGGCCCTGGTGCTCGACGACATCCTGCGCGGCCCCGCGGGGGATTCCCCCCGCCCCGCGCCTGTGGCATGATCGCCCGAAACCAGCGAGCAGCCGCCGAGCAGCCTATGACCCAACGCCTGTCGATCAGCGCCATCATCTTCTTCGTCGTGATGATCCTTCTGGGCGTCTATTTCGCCTACGCGGCGGTGCAGGGCCCCTCGGGCATCCTGCGGCGGGTGCAGCTGCAGGCCGAAACGCAGGAACTGGTCCAGCAGCGCGACAAGCTGCAGGCCGAAGTGGACCGGATGCGCAACCTGACCCGGCGCCTGTCGGACGACTATCTCGACCTCGACCTGCTGGACGAACGCGCCCGCGACGTGCTGGGCCTGGTGCGCGCCGACGAGATCATCATCCGCTGAGCCTCCCGCAAACATCGGCCGCGCCTTCTCTGTTGCCCAAATACCCCCGCACCCGCGCCCCAGGACGCGGCGATGCCCCCTGCGCGGCTCGACTATTTCCCCGGCGCAAGCGGCTTTCCGCATCTGCCCTCTGGACGGATGCACGAGTCCGGTTTACTTCCCCCGAAAGCTTCGCCTAGAATTAGTTTAACGCTGAACTATCCCCGCCCCGAGGAGGAGGCCCATGGTCAGAAAGCCCGCAGCCAGGCAGAACACGTCCAACGTGTCCAAGGACGAACTGCTCAAATACTACCGCGACATGCTGTTGATCCGGCGATTCGAGGAAAAGGCCGGCCAGCTTTACGGCATGGGCCTGATCGGTGGCTTCTGCCATCTCTATATCGGGCAGGAGGCCGTCGTCGTCGGCCTCGAGGCCGCCGCCAAGGAAGGCGACAAGCGCATCACCTCCTATCGCGACCACGGCCACATGCTGGCCTGCGGCATGGAAGCCCGCGGCGTGATGGCCGAGCTGACCGGCCGCATCGGCGGCTATTCCAAGGGCAAGGGCGGCTCGATGCACATGTTCAGCCGCGAGAAGCATTTCTACGGCGGCCACGGCATCGTCGCGGCGCAGGTGCCTCTGGGTGCCGGCCTGGCCTTCGCCGACAAGTATCTCGGCAACGACAATGTCACCTTCGTCTATTTCGGCGACGGCGCCTCGAACCAGGGCCAGGTCTACGAGACCTACAACATGGCCGAGCTCTGGGAACTGCCGGTGGTCTTCGTCATCGAGAACAACCAGTATGCCATGGGCACCTCGATGAAGCGTTCGACCAAGTCGACCACGCTCTTCGGCCGCGGCGAATCCTTCGGCATCAAGGGCGAACAGGTGGACGGCATGGACGTGCTGGCGGTCAAGGCCGCGGGCGAGAAGGCCGTGGCGCATTGCCGCGCCGGCAAGGGGCCCTACATCCTCGAAGTCATGACCTATCGCTATCGCGGCCATTCCATGTCCGACCCGGCGAAATACCGCACCCGCGAGGAAGTGCAGAAGATGCGCGACGAGCGCGACGCCATCGAGCATGTGCGCGAGTTGCTGCTGACTGGCAAGCACGCCTCCGAAGAGGACCTCAAGGCCATCGACAAGGAAATCAAGGATATCGTGAACGATTCCGCCGAATTCGCCAAGGAAAGCCCCGAGCCGCCGCTGGAAGAGCTCTGGACCGATATCTACGCCAAGGAAGTGCCGCAGGGCGGCGCGGAACAGAACGCCTGAGGGGAGGGAACCATGGCAACCGAAATCCTGATGCCCGCCCTGTCGCCGACCATGGAAGAAGGCACGCTGGCCAAATGGCTGGTCAAGGAAGGCGATAGCGTGAAATCCGGCGACATCCTCGCCGAGATCGAGACCGACAAGGCCACGATGGAGTTCGAGGCCGTCGAGGAGGGCATCCTCGGCAAGCTGCTGATCGCCGAGGGCACCCAGGGGGTCAAGGTCAACACCCCCATCGCCGTGCTGGTCGAGGAAGGCGAATCCGCCGATGCCGTCCCGGCGCCGAAGGCCGAGGCGCCCGCCGAGGCCGCACCCGCCGAGGCCAGGGCCGAGGCTCCGTCCGCCCCGGCCGAGGCGGCCGCCCCTGCCCCGGCTCCGGTCGCGGACCAGTCACCCGACTGGCCGGAAGGCACGCCGATGAAGACCATGACCGTGCGCGAGGCCCTGCGCGAGGCCATGGAAGAGGAAATGAACCGCGACGAGACCGTCTTCCTGATGGGCGAGGAAGTCGGCGAATACCAGGGCGCCTACAAGATCAGCCAGGGCCTTCTGGACAAGTTCGGTCCGCGCCGCGTGGTGGACACGCCGATCTCGGAAATCGGCTTTGCCGGCATCGGCACCGGCGCCGCCATGGCCGGGCTGCGCCCGATCGTCGAGTTCATGACCTTCAACTTCGCCATGCAGGCCATCGACCATATCATCAACTCGGCCGCCAAGACGCTTTACATGTCCGGCGGCCAGATGGGCTGCCCCATCGTCTTCCGCGGCCCGAACGGCGCCGCCGCGCGCGTGGCGGCCCAGCACAGCCAGGATTACGCGGCCTGGTATGCGCAGATCCCCGGCCTCAAGGTGGTGATGCCCTATTCGGCGGCCGATGCGAAGGGCCTGCTGAAGCAGGCGATCCGCGACCCGAACCCGGTGATCTTCCTGGAAAACGAGATCCTCTACGGCCGCAGCTTCGAGGTGCCGGATCTTGACGATTTCACCATCCCCTTCGGCAAGGCCAAGATCGTGCGCCCCGGCAAGGACGTGACCCTGGTCAGCTTCGGCATCGGCATGGTCCATGCGCTCGAAGCCGCCGAGAAACTGGCCGCCGAGGGCATTGAGGCCGAGGTGATCGACCTGCGCACCCTGCGCCCCATCGATTACGCCACGCTGATCGAATCGGTAAAGCGCACCAACCGCTGCGTGACGGTGGAGGAAGGCTTCCCGGTCGCCTCGATCGGCAACCACCTCTCGGCCCATATCATGGAGAACGCCTTCGACTATCTCGACGCGCCGGTGATCAACTGCACCGGCAAGGACGTGCCCATGCCCTATGCCGCGAACCTTGAAAAGCACGCGCTGATCACCTCGGACGAGGTCGTGGCCGCGGTCAAGAAAGTCACCTACCGTTAAGGAGCGAGCGAGATGCCGACAGAAATCCTGATGCCCGCGCTTTCTCCGACCATGGAAGAGGGCACGCTGGCCAAATGGCTGGTCAAAGAGGGCGACGAGGTCAAATCCGGCGACATCCTGGCCGAGATCGAGACCGACAAGGCCACGATGGAATTCGAGGCCGTCGACGAAGGCAAGCTGGGCAAGATCCTGATCGCCGAGGGCACGGCAGGGGTCAAGGTCAACACCCCCATCGCGGTGCTGCTGGAGGAGGGCGAATCCGCCGACGACCTCGGCGCGGCGCCGGCGCCCAAGGCGGAAGCCAGGCCCGAGGCGACGAAAGCCGAAGCCGCCCCGGCACCGGCGGCAGCCGCAGCCCCAGCCCCGGCCGCGCCGAAATCGGCCGAGGGCGGGCGCATCTTCGCCTCGCCCCTGGCGCGGCGCATTGCGGCAGAAAAGGGCATCGACCTCGCCTCGGTCCAGGGCTCCGGCCCGCATGGCCGCATCGTCAAGGCGGATGTCGAGGGCGCCAAGCCCGGCGCGGCCAAGCCTGCCGCCACCGATGCCCCGAAAGCCGCCGCTCCCGCCCCGGCGACCGCAGCCCCCGCCGGCCCCTCCGCGGAAACCATCCTCAAGATCTATGCCGACCGCGAGACCGAGGAGGTGGCGCTGGACGGCATGCGCCGCACCATCGCCGCGCGCCTGTCGGAAGCCAAGCAGACCATCCCGCATTTCTACCTGCGCCGGTCCGCGAAGCTCGACGAACTGATGAAGTTCCGCGCCATGCTGAACAAGCAGCTGGAATCGCGGGGCGTGAAGCTGTCGGTGAACGACTTCATCATCAAGGCCTGCGCGCTGGCCCTGCAAGAGGTGCCGGATGCGAACGCGGTCTGGGCCGGCGACCGGATCCTGAAGCTGAAGCATTCGGACGTGGCTGTCGCGGTGGCGATCGAAGGCGGGCTCTTCACCCCGGTGCTGAAGGACGCGCAGCAAAAGACGCTGTCCGCCCTCTCGGCCGAGATGAAGGACCTGGCCACCCGCGCCAAGACCAAGAAGCTCGCGCCCCACGAATACCAGGGCGGCAGCTTCGCCATCTCCAACCTCGGCATGTTCGGGATCGAGAATTTCGACGCGGTGATCAACCCGCCGCATGGCGCGATCCTCGCCGTCGGTGCCGGCATCCAGACCCCGGTGGTCGAGAATGGCGAGGTGGTGGTCCGCAACGTCATGTCGATGACCCTCTCGGTCGACCACCGGGTGATCGACGGCGCCCTCGGCGCCCAGCTGCTGGAAGCCATCGTCAAGCACCTGGAAAACCCGATGGGCATGCTGGCCTGATCCGGGCAGCATGAACCGCAAAGGGGGCCGGCGGCCCCCTTTCTTCTTTCTTGTCCAAATATCCCGCGGGGGTCCGGGGGCGCGAAGCCCCCGGCAGCGGCCTCACTCGCCCGCCGCCTCCGCCGCCGCGTTCAGCCCGATCCGCCGCCGCAGCCAGCGCGCCACCCGCACCTGCCCGCCATGAATGACCGAGAACAGCGACGGCACGAACAGCAGCGACAGCAGCGTGGAAAGCAGCAGCCCCCCGATCACCGCGATGGCCATGGGCGAGCTGAACTCGGCCCCTTCGCCGGTGCCGAGGGCCGAGGGCACCATGCCCGCCGTCATGGCGATGGTGGTCATGACGATGGGCCGGGCCCGCTTGTGCACCGCATCCAGGATCGCCGCGCGCTTCTCCGTGCCCTGGTCCATGGAGCTGACGGCGAATTCCACCAGCATGATGGCGTTCTTGGTCACGATCCCCATCAGCATCAGGAAGCCGATCACCACCGCCATGCTGATGGAATTGCCGGTCAGGAACAGCGCCAGGATCGCGCCGCCGATGGCCAGCGGCAGCGACATCAGGATCGAGACCGGGGTGACGAAATTGTGGAACAAGAGCACCAGCACCACATAGGTCAGCAGCACGCCCGAGATCATCGCCACGGTGAAGGCCTGGAACACCTCGGCCATGATCTCGGCATCGCCCGAGGGCTGGATCTGGGTTCCCGCCGGCAGCTCCACCTGGCTCTGCAAGGCCGTGACCTGCGCGTTCACCGGCCCCAGCAGCGCCCCGCCCGCCAGGTTCGCCGACACCGTGGTGCGATAGCGCCGGTCGTAGCGCCCGATCTCGGTCGCCCCGGCCGAGATCGACACATCCGCCACCACCTCCAGCGGCACCTGCCCGGCCGAGCTTGGCACCCGCAGGTTGCGCACCGTCATCAGGTCGCGCCGGGCCGATTCGTCCAGCCGCACCATGATCGGGATCTGCTTGTCGCCGGTGTTGAACTTGGCAAGGTTCGATTCCGTGTCGCCCAGCGTCGCCACCCGCAGCGTCGTCGCCAGCGCGCTGGCGGTGACGCCCAGCTGCGCCGCGACCTCGGGGCGCGGATGGATCTGGATCTCGGGCCGCTGCAGGCTGGCCGAGGATGTGACCCCCTCCAGCGTGGACAGGGTCTTCATCGCCGCCATCAGCCGCTCGGCCGCCTCGGCCGCGCCCTCCTCGCTGTCCCCAAGGACCGAGACCTGCAGGTCGGCATTGCCCTCTTCGTTCTGGAAGTTGATCCGCAGGTCCGGAACCTGCGACAGGTCGCGCTTCAACTCGTCCTCGATGACGAAGCTCGACCGCTCGCGCTCTTCCTTGGGGCCGTAATTGACCATCAGCTTGGCCTTGGCCACGTCGTCCTCTCCGCCATTGACGAAGACCGAGCGCACCTCGGGCACCGCGCCGATGCGCTGCGAGATCATCCGCGCCGCCGCCTCGGTTTCCGACACCGTGGCGCCGGGCGGCAATTCGATGGTGATCTGGCTGCGGCCGACATCCGAGGCCGGGATGAATTCGGTCGGCAGCAGCGTGGCGGAAAAGATCGAGCCGGCAAAGACCCCCAGCCCCATCAGCAGCGTCAGGCCGCGATGGCGCAGCGTCCAGGCCAGCACCGCCATCAGCGTCCGCAGCACCGGCCCGTCGCGCTCCTCGGCCAGGCGGGTGTTGTCGCGCAGGAAATAGGCGGCCAGCATCGGCGTGATCAGCCGCGCCACCAGAAGCGAGAACAGCACCGAAACCGCGACGGTCAAGCCGAATTGCTTGAAATACTGGCCCGGAATCCCGCCCATGAAGCTGACCGGGGCAAAGACCGCGACGATCGAGAAGCTGATGGCGATGACGGTCAGGCCGATCTCGTTCGCGGCCTCCATGCTGGCCTCATAGGCGGGAACGCCCATGTTGATGTGCCGCACGATATTTTCGATCTCGACGATGGCGTCGTCGACCAGGATGCCGGTGACAAGGGTGATCGCCAGCAGGCTGATGCCGTTCAGCGTGAAGCCCAGCCAATGCATGACGAAGAAGGTCGGGATGATCGACAGGGGCAGCGCCACGGCGGCGATCAGCGTCGCGCGCCAGTTCCTCAGGAACAGGAACACCACCACCACCGCCAGCGCCGCGCCCTCGTAGAGCGTCTCCATCGTGGAATGGTAGCTGCCCGAGGTATAGGTCGTGGCATCGTCGATCAGGGTGATGCGGGTGCCGGGATTGCGCGCCTCGATCTCGGCGATGCGGGCCTTGGTGCCGTCGCCGGCCTCCAGATCGGATTCGCCGCTGGCGCGGAAGACGCCGAAGGCGACCACGGGCTGGCCGTCGAGCAGCGCGAACTTGCGTTCCTCGCTGGCGCCGTCGGTGACGCTGCCCAGCTGGTCCAGCCGCACCGTCCGCCCGCCCCCGATCAGGATCGGCGTCGCGGCCAGCCGGGCCACGTCGCCCGCCGATCCCAGCGCGCGGATGGAATATTCCGTGCCGGCCAGATCGCCCCGGCCGCCGCCCATGTCGATGTTCTTGGCCCGCAGCTGATCCGAGATCTCGGCAGCCGTCAGCCCGAAGGCCATGATGCGGTCGGGGTCCAGCTCGACATTGATCTGGCGGTCGGCGCCGCCGATGCGGGTGATGCTGGCGACGCCCGGCACGGTGGACAGGTCCCGCGACACCACGTCGTCGACGAAATCCGACAGCTGCTCGATGCTCATGCCGGGATTGCTGACGGCATAGGTCAGGATCGCCATGCCGCTGACGTCGATGCGGTGGATCAGCGGCTCGACGATGGATTCCGGCAGGTCGGCGCGGACATTGGCCACCGCGTCCTTGACGTCGTTGACGGCGCGGTCGGTATCGGTTTCCAGCTCGAATTCGACATAGATGCGGGCCGAACTGTCGGTCGCGGACGAGGTGATGTGCCGCACGCCGGTGATCGAGGCGATGGAATCCTCGATGGGCTGGATCACCTGCCGCGTCAGCTCGCTGGGGGCGGCGCCGGGCTGGCTGACCACGACGCTGACCAGCGGCAGGTCGATATTCGGCATGGCCGTGACCGCCAGCCGGCTGAAGCTGTAGAACCCCATCAGCATCAGCACGAGGAAGATCGCGATGGGCGGCACCGGATGGCGTATGGACCAGGCCGAGAAGTTCATGGCGCCGCCCGCACCTGGTCGCCGCTGCGGAAGAAGGCGCCGGCCCGGGCCACCACCGTCTCGCCGGCCGCGATGCCCTCGACGATCTCGCGCCGGCCTTGCCAGAGCAGGCCGGTGCGGACCTCGCGCGCCTCGATCCGGCCGTCCTTGACCACCTGCACCCGCTCGCCCGAGGCATCCGCCAGGATGGCCGAGCTGGGCACGGTCACCGCCTCGCGCCTGTCTGTGATGATCCAGCCGCTGGCGAAAAGTCCCGGACGTAGGCGCGGGTCGGGTTCCAGTGCGATCCGCGCCAGGCCAAGCCGCGTCACCGGATCGACGGCGGCCGGCACCAGCCGCAGCTTGCCCTCGACGCGGCCAAGACCCGCGACCGCGATCTCGGCCGTATCGCCCGGCTTCAGCTGGCTCAGCGCGGTCTCGATCACGTCGGCCTCAAGCTCGACCTCGCCGCCGGCGATCAGGGTGAACAGCGGCTCGCCGCCGCCGCCGGGAATGGCCCCCCGCCGGGCGGTCCGCGCCACCACCACGCCATCGACCGGCGCGACGATGCGGGCATGGTCCAGGTTCAGCCGCGCGATGCGCTGCGCCGCCGCGGCCTGGGCCTGCGCCGCCCGCGCCACGCCCAGCCCGTCCGAGGCCGAGGCAGAGGCCGCCCGCGCCGAAGCCTCGGTGGCGATGGCCTGATCCAGCACCGCCTGGCTGGCATTGCCGCTTTGCCGCAGGCTGCGGGTGCGCTCCAGCGCCGCGACGGCCTGGGTCAGGCTGGCCTCGGCGCTGGCGATCTGGCTTTCGGCCTGCCGCACCCCGGCCTCGGCGCGCTGATATTCGGCCTCGGCCTGGGCCAGCTGCGCCGACAGCACGTCCTCGGACAGCCGCGCCAGCACCTGCCCGGCCTTGACCCGGTCGCCGACCTCCGCCTCGATGCCGGTGATCTCGTGCCCCGAGACGAGGGCATGGACCTGCACCTCCTGCCGCGCCACCAGCGAGCCCGAGACCGGCACCCGCGCCTCGATCCAGCTGCGCTCGGCGGTGGCCAGCGTCACCACGGGCAGTTCGGTCTGCTCGACCGCGCCCGCGGTCTCGGCCATGACCATGCCGGCCGGTCCCAGGGACAGGGCAAGCGCCAGCATCGCGATCCGGGTGATCCGGCAGGTTGCCGTCATCGTCCCCTCCAAACCAATCTGCGGCGCAACATAGTCGCGCCTGCCCCCGGCAACAATGCCAGCCGGGTTTCAGAAGGAAACGCTGACGCCGGGTAGGTTCAACTCGCCGATCAGGTCGCGCAGTTCCTGCCGCGCGGCAATGTTGGACATGCTGAGCTGTTCCGTGCCGATATCCTTGAGGTCGAGAAGCGTCAATCCGCGCGGAAACAGCTCGCGGAAGATCACCCGCTCGGAAAAACCGGGCGCCACGCGGAAGCCGATGCGCCTGGACAGGTTCGCCAGCGCGCCGCCGACCTTGCGCTTGTTGTGCATCGCCTGCGTACCCAGCCGGTTGCGCAGCACCAGCCAGTCGATCGGCCCCGCCCCCGCCTCGCCGCGCAGTTGGCGGGCGGACCAGACCATCTCGGCATAGATCGAAGGCCCGAGGATCTTGCCCTCGGGCGACAGCCGCGCCAGCAGGTCGAAATCGACGAAACTGTCGTTCATCGGCGTGATCAGCGTATCGGCCAGCGTATGCGCCATCTGGCTGAGCTTCGTATGCGACCCTGGACAGTCCAGCAGGATGAAGTCGCATTCGGCATCCAGCGCCGCGACCGCCTGCGACAGCGGGTCCGGGCCGCCGGGGATCTCGGGCTGGAGATGGCCCAGCAGCGGCATCGGCAGATCTAGCCCCTCGCGTTGCGCGAAGGCGGCGCGGTTCTCGAGATAGCGGCCGAAGCTGCGCTGGCGCACGTCCAGATCGAGCGCACCGACCCGGTGGCCCATGCGCGCCAGCGCGGTCGCCACATGCATCGAGGTCGTGGACTTGCCCGAACCGCCCTTTTCGTTGCCGACGACGATGATATGCGCCACGAATCCCCCTGCGATGCCCGCCGCTTACGGGCCGGACCATAGGCCGCGACAGCCGCGATGAAAAGCGCCCAGGCCGGCGAATCGCCGGGGCCGCATCCTTTTCGCGCCGGGCCGGACCAGGGCCACGCACCCCGCAAACACCTGTTCCGGCGCCATTCTTTCATCACGACTTGGTTGGTCGATATTTATCTTGAAAAATACGATCAGATATGTCGTTATATAGCCATGCCGGAGTCATCCGGCGGGGTCAGCCAGGGAGGGAGCCAGAGATGACCGTGCTGAACCATCTGTCGGCCTTTGCCGAACATGCGCTGCGGGTCGCCATGCCCGCCGCCCCACGCTATGCGGTCAGCCTGATCGACCGCCGCACGGGCAGGCCGCATCGCATCTCGGACATACCGCTGCGCCTGATCACCGGCGTGCCTTTCGAGACCGCGTGCGAGCTGATGCGCCACCGCGACCCGTCGCGCTGGGACACCGCCATCCATCGCCTCGACCGGAAAGGAGCGATCCGATGATCCACGCCATTTTCCCCAAGCCGAACCGCGGCTTTGCCACCATCGCCCTGTCGGCGCATCAAAGCGCGCAGGGTCCGGTGCTGCGCGAATATCGCGACGGCCGCGTGGTGATCGACACCGGCCGCGGCCAGCTGACCGGCCTGCCGCTGAACCGGGCCCCGCGTGCGCCGGTCTGGATGCCGATCTTCGGCCTGGCCTATTGAATCGCCGATCCGGCGCGCATCCGGCCCTTCGCACCGCGCCGGCAGCGGGCCGCCCACCGCCCGCCCAACGAAAAACGCCGCCCCTTGGGGCGGCGTTTGCATTGCGGTCCGGGTCCGGGATCAGAAGCCCAGGCCGGCGTATTTGTTCTTGAACTTCGACACGCGGCCGCCGGTGTCCATCAGCTTGGCCGAGCCGCCGGTCCAGGCGGGGTGCGAGGTCGGGTCGATGTCCAGCGACATGGTGTCGCCTTCCTTGCCCCAGGTCGAACGCACCTGATAGGTGGTGCCGTCGGTCATCTTGACCTCGATCAGGTGATAGTCGGGATGGATGTCTGCTTTCATGGCGCGTCTCCTCAGGCCTGAGCGTCGGCTTTGGGCTTGTAGTTGCTGACCTCGGCGATACGGGCCGATTTGCCGCGGCGATCGCGCAGGTAATACAGCTTGGCGCGGCGGACCCGGCCGCGGCGCACCACGGTGATCGAGTCGATATTGGTCGAGTAGAGCGGGAAGACACGCTCGACGCCCTCGCCGAACGAGATCTTGCGCACGGTGAACGAGGCGCCGATGCCGCCGCCCTTACGCGAGATGACCACGCCTTCGTAGTTCTGCACGCGGGTGCGGGTGCCTTCGGTCACCTTGTAGCCGACGCGGACGGTGTCGCCGGCCTTGAAATCGGGGATGTCCTTGCCGAGCGCGGCGATCTGCTCGGCTTCCAACTGGGCGATCAGGTTCATCGCTATGGTTCCTCTTGATGCTCGCGGTAGCCCCGCGATTGGTCTGATGCGCCCGAGAGCTGTCGGTCCTTTGCCGGGTCCATACGAGTTTCCTCATATGCCCGCCACAGGTCGGGGCGGCGTTCCTTGGTAAGCCTTTCGGCCATGTCGCGCCGCCAACTGGCAATAGCCGCGTGATTGCCGGACAAAAGCACTTCCGGGATCGCGCGGCCTTCCCAAAGGGCGGGCTTCGTGTACTGCGGATGTTCAAGCAGGCCGCCATGGTCCGGGGAAAAGGATTCCTCGGCCAGAGACTCCTGATTCCCCAGCACGCGCGGTATAAGGCGAACCGTCGCGTCGATCAAGACCTGAGCCGCCAGTTCCCCGCCGGTCAGGACATAGTCGCCGATGCTGATCTCTTCGATGCCATGGGCGTCCAGCACCCGCTGGTCCACGCCCTCGAACCGGCCGCAGATCAGGGTCATGCCCGGGCCCTTGGCCAGTTGCCGCGCCCGCGCCTGGGTGAAGGGCCTGCCGCGCGGCGAAAGATAGATCACCGGCAGGTCCCCGCCCGCCTCGCGCAATGCCGCATCCATCACGTCGGGGCGGATCACCATGCCGGCGCCGCCGCCGGCGGGCGTGTCGTCCACGTTGCGGTGGCGGCCGATGCCGAAGGGGCGCAGGTCGATGCTGCGCAGGTTCCACAGCCCCTCCGACAGCGCCCTTCCGGTCAGGGAAAGCCCCAGAACGCCGGGAAAAGCCTCGGGGAAAAGCGTGATGACCTGTGCGGTCCATGCGCCCCTGACCTGCGGCTCGGCCATCAGATCGCGCGGCTGCGTGCTGGCCCGGATCGACAGCCGGCCGTGGGATTTCATCGCCCCGCCGGTCATTCCTGGTCTTCCGGCGGGTCGGCGACGATGCGCCCGGCGGCGATGTCCACCGTCGGCACGAAGGCACGGGTAAAGGGCAAAAGCAGCGCCTGCCCGCGGCCGGCGCCGTGGATTTCCAGGATATCGCCCGCGCCGTGATCGTAGATCGCCCGGACCTTGCCCAGCAGCGCGCCGCCGGTGTCATAGACCGACAGGCCGATCAGGTCGGCATGGTAGAATTCGTCGTCCGGCAGCGCCGGAAGCCTGTCGCGGTCGGCCCAGAGGGTGACGCCCTTCAGCGCCTCGGCCTGTTCCCGCGTCTCGATGCCCGACAGCCGGGCGCCAAGCCCGCCCGTCACCGGCCGCGTCAGGCGGACGGTGAACGAGCGGCTGCCGTCTTCGGTGTAAAGCGGGGCATAGGCGGCAATATCGTTGGGCTGCGAGGTGAAGCTCTTCAGCCTCACCTCGCCCCGGACGCCGAAGGCACCCGCGATCGCGCCGACGCAGACCCGCTCGGCCATTATTCCGAAGCGGCTTCTTCGGCCGGGGCGTTGGCCGCGGCTTCACGGGCGGCGCGCTTCTCGGCGCGTTCCTTGGCGGCCTTGCCGGGCTCGCCCTTCTTCAGGTTCTTGCGCTCGGATTTCTCTTTCACGCCGGCGGCTTCCAGGAAGCGGGCGACGCGGTCGGTCGGCTGCGCGCCCTGGGCCAGCCAGTATTGCACCCGCTCGAGGTTCATCTTGATGCGCTCTTCCGAATCCTTGGGCAGGAGCGGGTTGTAGGTGCCCAGCTTCTCGATGAAGCGGCCGTCGCGCGGCATGCGCGAGTCCGAGGCGACGATGGCGTAATGGGGGCGTTTCTTCGAGCCACCACGGGCCAGGCGGATTTTCATTGCCATTGCGTTTCTCCTTTGGAATGGCGGGGTTGCAGGATGCGCCGGAGCGCAGCCTACGGGTCGGGTTGCGGTTGGCAGGCTGCGTCTTGACGCATCCTAGGCGTGGTATCGTTCATGATGCCGGATCACTTCGGCGATCACGAAGTTCAGGAATTTGCGCGCGAATTCCGGGTCGAGATCGGCCTCGCGCGCGAGGCGTTCCAGCCGCTCGATCTGCTGCGCCTCGCGGGCGGGATCGGACGGCGGAAGGTCGTGTTCGGCCTTGAGGCGGCCGACGGACTGGGTGTGCTTGAACCGCTCGGCAAGCGTATAGACCAGGATCGCGTCCAGCCGGTCGATGCTGGCGCGATGCTCCTTGAGCAGCGTCGCGGCGCGGGCGGTCGGGTCACTCATTCGGGTCTCCGCTGGCTGAAATCTGGCTGCAGGGGGCATGGGCGCCGCCGAAGGACTTGCTCATGCCGCGCCCCTCATCGGATGGCGATAGACGAGGCAGGGTTCCTTGCCGGGATGCGCCGCATCCGGGTCGCGCACCGCGCCCAGCCTCTCGGCCAGGGCGGCCGAGCGGGCATTGGCGGGCAGGATATAGCTGACGGCGGTGGTCCAGCCGAGCTGCCGGGCGGCGAAGTCGCGGGCGGCCAGCGCCGCCTCATGCGCGATGCCCCTGCCCTCGACCGCGACGTCCCAGAGCGTCCAGCCCAGCTCGTGCTCGGGCCAACCATCCGGGAACCAGGGCCCGACCAAGCCGAGCGGCGCGCCGCCGTCGCGATCCGTCACCACGAAGGAGCCGAAGCCGCGCAGCACCCAATGGCCGACGATATGGCCGAAGGCCCGCCATGCCTGTCCCGGCTCGACCATCGGGCCGCCGATCCAGCGCGCCCGCTCGCCGATGGCGAAATCGCGCCATGCCGGCCAGTCGCCGGCCTGCGGGGCACGCAGGACCAGTCGCTCGGTCGTCAGCACGGGCGTGTCGGAGAGCGTGACCACTTATTTCTTCCCGAACAGTCCCGAGAGTCCGCCGGGCAGGTTCAGCTTGCCCAGATCGCCGCCCAGCCCCTTGGGGTCCTGCAACATCTTCGTCGCCTCGGCCATCTTGGCCGGATCGACATTGGCCATGTCGGGCAGCCCGCCGCCCTTGCCGGTCATGGCGCGCATGGCCTGTTTCAGCATGCCGCCCTTGCCCATCTTGCCGAGCTTCTTCATCGTGTCGGCCATCTGCTTCTGCATCTTCAGCAGCTTGTTCAGTTCCGACACTTCCATGCCGGCGCCGGCGGCGATGCGCTTCTTGCGGCTGGCCTGCAGGATGTCCGGATTGGCGCGTTCCTTCTTGGTCATCGAATTGATCAGCGCGATCTGGCGCTTGATCGCCTTGTCGTCGAAGCCGGCGGCCTCGGCCTGCTTGGCCATCTTGCCCATGCCCGGCATCATGCCCATGATCGACTGCATGCCGCCCATCTTGAGCATCTGCTCAAGCTGGCCCCGCAGATCGTTCATGTTGAACATGCCCTTCTGGAAGCGCCGCATCATGCGCTCGGCCTGCTCGACCTCCAGCACTTCCTGCGCCTTCTCGACCAGGGCGACGATATCGCCCATGCCGAGGATGCGGCCGGCAATGCGCTGCGCGTCGAAGGCTTCCAGCGCGTCCATCTTTTCGCCAAGGCCGACGAAGCGGATCGGCTTGCCGGTCACGGCACGCATCGACAGCGCCGCGCCGCCGCGGCCGTCGCCGTCCATCCGGGTCAGCACCACGCCCGAGATGCCGACCTTGCCGTCGAATTCGCCGGCGACGTTCACCGCGTCCTGGCCGGTCAGACCGTCGACGACCAGCAGCGTCTCGCGCGGGTTCGCCACGTCGCGGACCGCCTGCACCTCGTCCATCAGCACTTCGTCGATATGCAGCCGGCCGGCGGTGTCGAGCATATAGACGTCATAGCCGCCCAGCGTCGCCTGCTGCTTGGCGCGTCTGGCGATCTGCACGGCATTCTCGCCCGGCAAGATGGGCAGGGTATCGACGCCGATCTGCTGGCCCAGGATCGCCAGCTGCTCCATGGCGGCGGGACGGTTGGTGTCCAGCGAGGCCATCAGCACGCGCTTCTTCTCGCGGTCCTTCAGGCGCTTCGCCAGCTTCGCGGTGGTGGTGGTCTTGCCCGAGCCCTGAAGCCCGACCATCAGGATCGGCGCCGGCGGGTTGTCGATGCGCAGCGCGTCGGGCTCGTCCTCGCCCTGCAGGACCTTGATCAGCTCGTCATGGACGATCTTCACGACCTGCTGGCCGGGAGTGATCGACTTGGTGACCGCGGCGCCGGTAGCCTTCTGCGTCACCGATTTCACGAAGCTGCGCGCCACCGGCAGCGAGACGTCGGCCTCCAGCAGCGCGACGCGCACCTCGCGCATGGCGGCGGCGACGTCCTCCTCGGACAGCGCACCCTGCCTGGTCAGCCGGTCGAAGACGCCGCCAAGGCGGTCGGACAGGTTTTCAAACATCGGCGGCCCTCCTGATGGTTGCCGTTGCCCCGGGTATGGGGCGCGAATAAACAGTGACGCCCCCGTGGGCGCAACGCGCTGACGGGGGGCGATCCCCGGCGGGCGGGGACCGGAAGGGCGGACCTTCCGGGAATCCCGGTGTGGATAGGCCGAAATCGAGGCCAAGTCAACCGGAGGTCAACTTCTTGTTGACTGCAACTCGACTGTAATGGTGCCAATTCAACTTAGAACTGATCTCAGTTTGACTTGTTAACTTAAAGGTTAGCCATGCGTTGACTTGAGATTAGTGTCGACCAATCGCTCTCGCCCACGGATTGACCCTGCCTCGGCTTTGGTGAAAACCTCGGCCCCCGGAGGACCGAGCCATGACCCATTCCATCAGCCGCTTTCCCGTGCCCTCGCTTGACGAGATGGCCGAGGACATCGCCACGCGCATCCGCAAGGTGGCCGAGAAATCCGGCTTCGTGCCGAACGTCTTCCTGGCGCTGGCGCATCGCCCGGACGAGTTCCGCGCCTTCTTCGCCTATCACGACGCGCTGATGGAGCGCGAGTCGGGCCTGACCAAGGCCGAGCGCGAGCTGATCGTGGTCGCCACCTCGGGGCTGAACCAGTGCCAGTATTGCGTGGTGGCGCATGGCGCGATCCTGCGCATCCGCGCGAAGAATGCCTTCATCGCCGACCAGATGGCGGTGAACTGGCGCAAGGCCGACCTGTCGGCCCGCGAACGCGCCATGCTGACCTATGCCGAGAAGGTGGCACTGAACGCCCAGCAGATCGGCGAGGCGGATCACCAGGCGCTGCGCGAGGCCGGGTTCGACCAGGACGAGATCTGGGACATCGGCGCCATCGCCGCCTTCTTCGGCATGTCGAACCGGCTGGTGAATGCCGGCGACATCCGGCCGAACGACGAATTCTACATGCTGGGCCGCGGCTGATGGCCGAACTGTCCGCGGTGCCGCAGATGCAGCGCGAGGCGCTGCAGGGCCATGCGGCGATGCTGCTGTTCTCGGCCGCGATCGCCGGCTCCTTCTCGCTCGGCGCGCGGGCGGCGAACCTGATCGACCCGGCGGCGATCTCGGCGGCGCGCTTCGCCATCGCGGCGGGCGTGGTCGGCGGCGTGGCCCTTGCCGGCCCCGGCATCCCGCGCGCAAGCTTTCGGGCACCCTGGCGCTACCTTCTGCTGGGCGGGCTTTTCGCCGCCTATTTCGTGCTGATGTTCGAGGGGCTCAAGACCGCTCTGCCGGTCTCGGCGGCGGCGGTGTTCACGTTGACGCCGCTGATGTCGGCGGGCTTCGGCTGGCTTCTGATGCGGCAGCGCATGACTGGGCGCATCGCCGTGGCGCTGGCGCTGGGGGCGGCGGGCTCGCTCTGGGTGATCTTCGGCGGCGACGCGGCGGCGCTGATGCGGCTGGAATTCGGCCGCGGCGAGGCGATCTACCTGGTCGGCTGCGCGGCGCATGCGCTCTATACGCCGATGGTGCGGCGGCTGAACCGCGGCGAGGCGCCGATCGTGTCGACCTTCGCCACGCTCTGCGCAGGCGGGCTGATCCTGCTGGTCTGGGGCGGAGAGGCGATCCTGCGCACCGATTGGGCGCATCTGCCGGCCATCGTCTGGGTGACGCTGCTCTATGTGGCGATCTTCGCCAGCGCGCTGACCACGGCATTGGTGCAATTCGCCACCATGCGCCTGCCCTCCTCCAAGGTGATGGCCTATACCTATCTGACCCCGGCCTGGGTGATCGGGCTCGAGGCCGCATTGACCCGCGGCCTGCCGCCGCTCGCCGTGCTGCCCGGGGTGCTGGCGACCGTCGCCGCGCTGCTTCTGCTGCTGAAGGACTGACGGCGCGGCCGCGATTTGGGTATTTGCACAACAGAGAAGCCGAAGGCACGGCTCCCGGACTTCTTCGTTCCTCAAATACCCATGCGGCCGTGCCACCGGATCAGGCGACCGCCTCCTCGGGCTCGACCAGGGCCACGATATCCATCATGATCCGGTTGAGCTCGAAATCCTTGGGCGTATAGACCCGCGCCACGCCCATCTTCAGCAGCCGGGCCGCGTCCTCGTCGGGGATGATGCCGCCGACCACCACCGGGACATGCGAAAGACCGGCGGCTCGCATGCGCTCCATCAACTCCTCGATCAGCGGCAGGTGGCTGCCCGACAGGATCGACAGGCCGACGACATGGGCATTGTCCTCGGCGGCGCGCGTCACGATCTGCTCGGGCGTCAGGCGGATGCCTTCATAGGTGATGTCCATGCCGCAATCGCGGGCGCGGAAGGCGATCTGCTCGGCGCCGTTGGAATGGCCGTCGAGCCCGGGCTTGCCGACCAGGAATTTCAGCCGCCGGCCCAGGCGGCGGCTGACGGCGTCCACCGCCTCGCGGATCGGCTCCAGCCCCTCGGTGCGGTTGGACGGGCTGGCCGAGACGCCGGTCGGGCCGCGATATTCGCCGTGCACCTGGCGCATCACCGCCGCCCATTCGCCGGTCGTCGCACCCGCCTTGGCCGCGGCGATGGAAAACGGCATGACGTTCTGGCCCCTCTGCGCGGCATCGCGCAGCGCGGCGAGGGCGGTCTCGACGGCCGCCTCGTCGCGCGCCTGCCGCCAGGCGTTCAGCCGGGCGATCTGGTCCTGCTCGACCGCCGGATCGACGACCATGATGCCGCCGTCGCCCGCGGTCAGCGGCGAGGGCTCGCCCTGCTGCCAGCGATTGACGCCCACGACCACCGTTTCGTTCGCCTCGATGCGGTTCAGCCGCTCGGCGTTGGATTCGACCAGCCGCGACTTCATGTATTCGATGGCGGCAATGGCGCCGCCCATCTCGTCCAGCGTCGCCAGCTCCGCGCGGGCGCCGGAATTCAGCTCCTCGACCTTGGCGGCGATGGCCGGGTTGCCGTCGAAGAGGTCGCCATATTCCAGCAGGTCGGTTTCATAGGCGACGATCTGCTGCATACGCAGCGACCATTGCTGGTCCCAGGGGCGCGGCAGGCCCAGCGCCTCGTTCCAGGCCGGCAGCTGCACCGCGCGGGCGCGGGCATTCTTCGACAGCACCACCGCCAGCATCTCCAGCAGGATGCGATAGACGTTGTTTTCCGGCTGCTGCTCGGTCAGGCCCAGCGAGTTCACCTGCACGCCATAGCGGAAGCGGCGGTATTTCTCCTCCTCGATGCCGTAGCGGGTGCGGCAGATCTCGTCCCAGAGCTCGGTGAAGGCGCGCATCTTGCACATCTCGGTCACGAAGCGGATGCCGGCGTTCACGAAGAAGCTGATGCGCCCGACCATGGCCGGGAAATCCTGCGGCTCGACCTTGGTTTTCAGATCGTCGAGCACCGCGATGCCCGTGGCCAGCGCATAGGCCAGCTCCTGCTCGGGCGTCGCCCCCGCCTCTTGCAGGTGGTAGGAGCAGACGTTCATCGGGTTCCATTTCGGCAGGTGCTTCGCCGTATAGGCCGCGACGTCGGTGATCATCCGCAGCGAGGGTTTCGGCGGGCAGATATAGGTGCCGCGCGACAGGTATTCCTTGATGATGTCGTTCTGCACCGTGCCTTGCAGCTTGGTGACATCCGCGCCCTGCTCCTCGGCCACGGCGATATAGAGCGACAACAGCCAGGGCGCGGTGGCGTTGATGGTCATCGAGGTGTTCATCTGTTCCAGCGGGATCTGGTCGAACAGCGCCCGCATGTCGCCCAGATGGCAGATCGGCACGCCGACCTTGCCGACCTCTCCCCGCGCCAGGACATGGTCGCTGTCATAGCCCGTCTGCGTCGGCAGGTCGAAGGCCACCGACAGGCCGGTCTGCCCCTTGGCAAGGTTGCCCCGATAGAGTGCGTTGGATTTCTCGGCGGTCGAATGGCCCGCATAGGTGCGGAAGAGCCAGGGTTTGTCTTTCTCGGCCACGGGATTTCCCTCGCAACATTATTACGACAGGCATAGCGATAGCGTAATAATCCTGCCCGGTCAATTCGCCGCATCGCAGAGAGAACCTGACGCTGCGGTCGGTGCGATGTTCTCGGTCGATGCCGTGGAAAACGGCAGAAAACCGGGAAAACCTGCGGCCGCGGCAAATAATGCAGTTGCAGCGTTGGCGGCGGGAGGGGCGGATGCTAGCCTTGGCCCCGACGGACGAGGCCCACGGACGAGGCCCATCGACAGGAACGGAGCGCCCCATGGTGCTGACCCGCCGCTCGACCCTTGGGATCCTGGCCGCTCTGGCGGCCCGGCCGGCCGGGGCGCGGCCCGGATTGCACGACCTGGCCTATTCCGATGCCTCGCCCCGCAACCGGCTGGACATCCATCTGCCGCAGGGCGGCGGACCTTTCCCCTGGCTGCTCGACCTGCATGGCGGCGGCTTCCGCGCCGGCGACAAGCGGCTCTTGCCGGTGCCGCCCGAGCTGCTGCGGGCAGGAATCGCCGTGATACGAATGAATTACCGGCTGTCGAATGAGGCGCTCTGGCCGGCGCAGGAACAGGATGTGCTGGCCGCTCTGGACTTCCTGCGCCGTGACGGGCCCGATCTGGGCCTGAAGCCGGGGCGCGGCGCCTTGGGCGGGCGTTCGGCCGGGGCGTTCCTGGCGGTCTCGGCGGCGCTGACGCTGGCGATGCAGGGCCGGCCGCCGCGCGCGGTGGTCGATTTCTACGGGCCGATGGACTTCGGCAGCATGGATGCCGACATGGCGCGGCTGGGCGGCGCGCCCAGACGCCTGCCCGCCGATTCGCCGCAAAGCGCCGAATCGCTGCTGGTCGGCTATGCCGTGGGCCAGCGCCGAGACGAGGCGACGGCGCTGTCGCCGGTCGGCCGGCTGGGCGCCATGCGTCCCGGCACGCCGCTGCCGCCGCTGATGATCCGCCACGGGGCAGAAGACCGCATCGTTCCGCCGGGCCAGGCGCGGCGCCTGCGCGAGGCCTGGCTGGCGATCGATCCCGGTGCGGCCGTGGATTTCGCCATTCTGCCCGATGAGCGCCATGGCAGCGCCGGTTTCACGGCTACCCGCACGCAAGAGGCGCTGGCCGGTTTCCTGCTGCGGCATCTGGCGGGGTAAAGACGCCCGATCTGCGCTGCATTGCGGCGCCTCGCAAATCCGTTACGACAGATTATTATAATTTCTGCATCTGGAATGTTGCATTGTTGCGCGGACGATCTTACAACCTGCCCTGTAACCCGCGCTGATTCTGCGCCGCGGCGGAACCCCCGGCGCAAGGAGGCGGCAAGAGAGGACTCTGAGATGGCCCTGGACCAACCGACCCCGATCGCGCCCTATGACGCACCGGAAAAGGACCTTTACGAGATCGGCGAGATGCCGCCTCTGGGCTATGTGCCCAAGCAGATGTACGCTTGGGCGATCCGGCGCGAACGCCATGGCGAGCCCGACAAGGCCATGCAGGTCGAGGTGGTCGAGACGCCGCCGATCGACAGCAACGAGGTGCTGGTCCTGGTGATGGCGGCGGGCGTCAATTACAATGGCATCTGGGCTGGCCTGGGCGTTCCGATCAGCCCCTTCGACGGCCATGGCGCGCCCTATCACATCGCCGGTTCCGACGCCTCGGGCATCGTCTGGGCGGTGGGCGACAAGGTCAAGAACTGGAAGGTCGGCGACGAGGTCGTCATCCACTGCAACCAGGACGACGGCAACGACGAGGAATGCAACGGCGGCGACCCGATGTATTCGCCCAGCCAGCGCATCTGGGGCTATGAGACGCCGGACGGCAGCTTCGCGCAATTCACCCGCGTCCAGGCCCAGCAGCTGATGAAGCGGCCCCGCCACCTGACCTGGGAGGAATCGGCCTGCTACACGCTGACGCTGGCCACCGCCTACCGGATGCTGTTCGGGCACGAGCCGCATGAGCTGAAGCCGGGCATGAACGTGCTGGTCTGGGGCGCCTCGGGCGGGCTTGGCAGCTTCGCCATCCAGCTCATCAACGCGGCGGGGGCGAACGCCATCGGCGTCATCAGCGACGAGGACAAGCGCGAATTCGTCATGTCGCTGGGCGCCAAGGGCGTCATCAACCGCAAGGACTTCAAGTGCTGGGGCCAGCTGCCCACGGTGAACACCCCCGAATACAAGGAGTGGTTCGCCGAGGCGCGCAAGTTCGGCAAGGCGATCTGGGACATCACCGGCAAGGGCGTGAATGTCGACATCGTCTTCGAGCACCCGGGCGAGGCGACCTTCCCCGTCTCGACCCTGGTCTGCAAGAAGGGCGGCATGGTGGTGATCTGCGCCGGCACCTCGGGCTTCAACTGCACCTTCGACGTGCGCTACATGTGGATGCACCAGAAGCGCCTGCAGGGCAGCCATTTCGCGCATCTGAAACAGGCCAGCGCCGCCAACAAGCTGATGCTGGAACGCCGCATCGATCCCTGCATGTCCGAGGTCTTCCCCTGGGCGGAAATCCCGCAGGCGCATCTGAAGATGCTGCGCAACCA
This sequence comes from Paracoccus sp. J55, assembly GCF_000513975.1. Lineage (NCBI taxonomy): Bacteria > Pseudomonadati > Pseudomonadota > Alphaproteobacteria > Rhodobacterales > Paracoccaceae > Paracoccus > Paracoccus sp. J55. The sequence goes on along the minus strand of NZ_AZVA01000006.1, from coordinate 16,569 downwards.
GCACAAGCCCGGCAACATGGCGGTGCTGGTGCAGTCGCCGGTCACCGGCCTGCGCACCTTCGAGGACGCGCTGGAGGCGGGGCGGCGCTGACCCGGCCCCGGCGCATGCCGACCGCCCGGCGCGGGGAGGCGCCGGGCGGTCTTTTCGTCTGCGGAAAGGCGCGGAAAAGCCTGCTGCTCTGTCAACAGGCAGAATAAAATCGCGTTACTCTTTGATATTCACCGATTTATTATCGGGTCGGCACAGCATTCCGCCGAAAACTTCGGCATTTTGCCCAAATATTGCGCCTACCCCATTCAAACTGCCTGAACCTTGGGCTAAGGAGCCTTCCGACCCCAAGGGAAGGATTCCGCGACATGCCGCAGATCGATGACAAGCTTGCCCCCATCTACGAGGAGGTGGTCCGCCGCAACGCCGGCGAGCCCGAGTTCCATCAGGCCGTGCGCGAGGTGCTGGAAAGCCTGGGCCGGGTGGTCGCCAAGCGCCCGGACTACCTCGAAGACGCGCTGATCGAACGCATCTGCGAGCCCGAGCGCCAGATCATCTTCCGCGTGCCGTGGACCGACGACAAGGGCCGCGTGCAGATCAATCGCGGCTTCCGGGTGCAGTTCTCCTCGGCCATGGGCCCCTACAAGGGCGGCCTGCGCTTCCACCCCTCGGTGAACGTGGGCATCATCAAGTTCCTCGGCTTCGAACAGATCTTCAAGAACGCGCTGACCGGCCTGCCCATCGGCGGCGGCAAGGGCGGCTCGGACTTCGATCCCAAGGGCCGCTCGGACGGCGAGATCATGCGCTTCTGCCAAAGCTTCATGACCGAGCTTTACCGCCACCTGGGCGAATATACCGACGTGCCGGCCGGCGATATCGGCGTCGGCGCGCGCGAGATCGGCTATATGTTCGGCCAGTACAAGCGCCTGACCAACCGCTACGAGGCCGGCGTGCTGACCGGCAAGGGGCTGTTCTACGGCGGCTCGCTGGCCCGCAAGGAAGCAACCGGCTACGGCAACACCTATTTCACCCAGGCCATGCTGAAGACCGGCGGCACCGATTTCGACGGCAAGACGGTCGTGGTCTCGGGCTCGGGCAATGTCGCGATCTACACCATCGAGAAGGTGCAGGAATTCGGCGGCAAGGTCATCGCCTGCTCGGACAGCTCGGGCTATATCGTGGACGAGTCCGGCATCGACCTGGCGCTGGTCAAGGAAATCAAGGAGGTGCGCCGCGGCCGCATTTCGCAATACGTCCGGATGAAAGGCGAAGGCAACGGCGCCTATTTCGTGAAATCCGGCGAGGGCTCGATCTGGGACGTGGCCTGCGAAGTCGCCATGCCCTCGGCCACGCAGAACGAGCTGACCGGCAAGGACGCGGCCAAGCTGGTCAAGAACGGCGTCACGGCGGTCGGCGAGGGCGCGAACATGCCCTGCACCCCCGAGGCGATCCGGGCCTTCCAGCAGGCCGGCGTCAAGTTCGGCCCCGGCAAGGCGGCGAATGCCGGCGGCGTCGCCACCTCGGCGCTGGAGATGCAGCAGAACGCCTCGCGCGACCGCTGGTCCTTCGAGAAGACCGAGGCGAAGCTGGCCGAGATCATGCGCGACATCCATGACAGCTGCTACAGCACGGCCGAGGAATTCGGCGCCCCGGGCGATTACGTGATCGGCGCCAACATCGCCGGCTTCATCCGCGTGGCCGAGCCGATGCGCGCCTTCGGCGTGATCTGATCCCCTGCGCGGGCCGGCACCCCCGGCCCGCCTTGCCAGCCCGGGACAGGCCCGCTAATGCGCATGGGTGTTTTCGTCCATGGGTTGTCCTGTTCATGCTGATCTTTCTCAAGCCCCGCCTCGTGCTGCTTTCGGTTCCCAAGACCGGCACCACCGCGCTGGAAGAGGCGCTTTCGCCGCAGGCCGAGATCGCCTTCCGCTCGCGCCCGGAAATCAAGCACCTGAACCTGCGGCAATATCTCAACCGCATCCGGCCGCTGCTGAACCCGCTGGGCGGGCCGGAATTCGAGACGGTGGCGGTGGTGCGCGAGCCGCTGGACTGGCTGCGCAGCTGGTATCGCTTCCGCGCCCGCGACGGGCTGATCGGCCATGCGAACAGCACCGCCCATGTCAGCTTCGAGGCGTTCGCCGCCGATTACCTGCGGCCGGGGAACCGGCCCGAATACGCCCGGCTGGGCCGGCAGTCGGAATTCCTGATCGACCATGACGGCGCCATCGCGGTCGATCACGTCTTCCGCTACGAGGCGATGCCGGCGCTGGTCGAATTCCTGTCGCAGCGCCTCGGCACCCGGATCGCGCTGCGGCGCAGGAACATCTCGCCCCAGGCCACGACGGACCTGCCGCCGGCGGCCGAGGCGCGGCTGCGCGAGGCGCTGGCGCCGGAATACGCGATCTGGCAGGCCGCCCGTCAGGTCCCGTAAAGCGCCTTGGCCCGGTCCTCGAAGGCCCGGACGATGCGCGACATCGCCTCGCCGAAGACCACGCCGATCACCTTGCCGAGAATGGCGTTGCGGAATTCGAAATCGACGAAGAACTCCACCCTGCAGCCGCCTTCCGGCAGGTCCGCGAAGCTCCAGCCGCTGCGCAGGTACTTGAACGGCCCGTCCAGATATTCGGTGTCGATGCGCCTGGTCTCGGGCCACAAGGTCACGCGAGAGCCGAATCGTTCGCGGAACACCTTGAAGCTGATGACCAGGTCAGCCTCGACCACTTCACTGCCCGAAGCGCCAGGCCGGCGCGCGCGGATGCGGGCGGCGGTGTTCCAGGGCAGGAACTCGGGATATCTTTCGATATCGGCCACCAGCGCATACATCTGGTCGGCGGTATAGGGCAGGATGCGGCTGTCGCTGTGCTGGGGCAAGGAAATCGTCCGGGGCCGTATTCGTTTCGGGCAGCACTAGCAAAGGAAAGGGGCGATGAACAACCTCATCTGGCTGATCCGGGCTTCACGCTGGGCAAGACACCCGCCGAAGCCGCGCACCGTGATGCTGGTGCTCGCCATCATCGCGGCGGGCCTGCTGCTGGCGGGGCTGGAACATTTCGGGCTCTGGCCGGACTGGGCGACCATGGACCGGCCGCGCGGCCTGCACCTGCAGCGCCCGTAAGGCCGCTCCGGCCCCCTTTCCCCATACCCCCGCAACGGCGTCCTCAGGCCCAGCGCCCGGCTTCTTCGTTCGGCAAATACCCAAGCGGCCGCCTACATCCCGGCCGCCTTGAACGTGTCGCATTGCGCCATCTGCCCCGAGGCGAAGCCGCGCTTGAACCAAGTCTGGCGCTCGGCGGCCGAGCCATGGGTGAAGGCGTCGGGCACCACCGCGCGGCCGGCGCTTTCCATCAGCGTATCGTCGCCCACGGCGGCAGCGGCGTTGATCGCCTCGTCGATGTCGCCCTCCTCGATGCTGCCGAACTGCTCGCTGGCCTGCCTTGCCCAGATCCCGGCATAGCAATCCGCCTGCAGCTCGGTCAGCACCGAGAGCCGGTTCGAATCGCGCTGGCCGACGCGGGCGCGCAGCCCGTTCACCTCGCCCAGCGTTCCGGTCAGGTTCTGCACGTGATGGCCGATCTCATGCGCGATGACATAGGCATAGGCGAAATCGCCTCCCGCCCCCATCTTGCCGGCCATCACCCGGAAGAAATCCGTGTCCAGATAGACCTTGCGGTCCCCCGGGCAGTAGAATGGCCCCATCGCCGCCGAGGCGCCGCCGCAGGCCGACTGCACCGCGCCCGAGAACAGCACAAGGCCCGGCTCCTGATAGCGCATCCCCGCCTGGTCGGGCAGCACGCCGGCCCAGACCTCCTCGGTATCGGCCAGCACCACCGAGACGAACTGGCCGATCTCGCGCTCTTCCTGGGTCAGCTCGCGCGGCTCGCCCTGCCGGCCGCCATCATCGATGGCGCCGACGATGGGCGAGATGTCGATACCGAAGAAATAGCCCACCGCCAGCACCACCAGAACGCCGACGACGCCCATGCCGCCCGCGCCCGCCGCCCGGCCCATGCCGCGCCGGTCCTCGACATTCCGGCTGCCGCGTCTGCCCCGCCATTCCATCCGCCACCCTCCCCGCCGCGATCCGGCCCTTCACGCCAAGGTTACCGCAACCTCGTCCCGGCGCAACACCCGCGCAGGGTTGACAGTTCCGGCCCCAGCCCGCAGCAGGGTCCGAAACGAAAGGGGCAGGCATGTTCGACTGGGTGGTTTCGACGATCGAGAGCTGGGGCTATCTCGGCGTGCTGATGCTGATGGTGGCCGAGAACGTCTTTCCGCCCATCCCCTCCGAGGTGATCATGCCGCTGGCCGGCTTCCTGGCCGGCAGCGGCCGCATGTCGCTGACCCTGACCATCCTGGTCGGCACCATCGGCTCGGTCCTGGGCACGCTGATGTGGTATTACATCGGCCTCTGGTTCGGCGAGGAGCGGCTGAAGCGCTTCGCCGCCCGCCATGGCCGTCTGCTGACGCTCTCGCCCTCGGATATCGACGCGGCGCATGACTGGTTCCAGCGCCACGGCGCCATGGCGGTGTTCTTCGGCCGCATGATCCCGGCCATTCGGACGCTGATCTCGGTTCCCGCCGGGCTGGCGCGCATGCCGATGTGGAAATTCCTGCTCTATACCGTGATCGGCAGCGCGCTCTGGACCGGGGTGCTGACATTCGCCGGGCTGATGCTGCACGAAAACTATGCGCTGGTCGCGGATTGGGTCGATCCGCTGTCCAAGCTGGTGGTGGTGGCAGTGGTGGCGATCTATCTTTACCGCGTCGTCACCTGGAAGCCGCATTGAGTTCACGCGATTGGCACTTGCCGGCCGCCGCGCGCGGTCCTAACCGAAAGCCCATGAACGGATTTTCGAGCAAGCATATCGCCGTGACCGCCGGCGCGGGTTCCGCCGCCCTGCTGGCCGCCGCGCTGACCTTCCAGAGCCTGGGCTATGCGCCCTGCGAGCTCTGCATCCTGCAACGCTGGCCGCATCTGGCCGCCGCGATCATCGGCGGGCTGATCTGGTTCTTCGGCTGGAAACGCTGGCTGGCGGCGCTGGGGCTGATCGCCGCGCTTTGCGCCACCGGCCTCGCCATCTACCACGCCGGGGTCGAGTTGCAGATCTGGCAGGGACCGCAGCATTGCTCGGGCGGCGTGTCGGGGCTGGCCACCATGTCCACGCAGGACCTGATGGCGGCGCTGCAGCAGGCGCCGGTGGTGCGCTGCGACGAGGTGGCCTGGAGCCTGTTCGGCATCTCGATGGCGGGCTGGAACGCCATTCTCTCGGCCGGGCTTGCGGCGCTGTGGCTGGCCTCGGTCCGCGGCCGCCGGCGCGAGGCCGGGCTGGCCTGAGGCGGGATTTCCCGCCCGGCCGCGCCCCGTCAAGATTGCACCCAAGGCGGGTATGGGATAGACCCATGCCCAACAAGATCTTGAGGTTTCCCCCGTGGCTGACATCCCTGAAAACGATGACGATACCCCCGAGAACGGCGGATCGGAGCGCGCCGTGATGCATCACGACGGCCCGGTGATCGACATCTCGCACGAGATGCGCTCCTCCTATCTCGACTATGCCATGTCGGTGATCGTCAGCCGGGCGATTCCCGACCTGCGCGACGGACTGAAGCCGGTGCATCGTCGGGTGCTCTTCGCCATGCACGAGACCGGCAACACCCATGACAAGCCCTATCGCAAGTCGGCCCGCCCGGTCGGCGACACCATGGGTAAGTATCACCCGCATGGTGACGCCTCGATCTATGACGCGCTGGTGCGGATGGCGCAGGACTTTTCCATGTCTCTGCCGCTTCTGGACGGCCAGGGCAATTTCGGCAGCATGGACGGCGACAGCCCGGCAGCCATGCGCTATACCGAGGTGCGGATGGACAAGCCCTCGGCCTATCTGCTGATGGACATCGACAAGGACACCGTCGATTTCCAGGACAATTACGACGGCAAGGACCGCGAGCCGACCGTGCTGCCGGCGCGCTTCCCGAACATGCTGGTCAACGGCGCCGGCGGCATCGCCGTCGGCATGGCCACGAACATCCCGCCGCACAACCTGGGCGAGGTCGTGGACGCCACGCTGGCGCTGATCGAGAATCCTGACCTGCCGACCGAGCGGTTGCTGGAGATCGTGCCCGGCCCGGACTTCCCGACCGGCGGCATCATCCTGGGCCGCTCGGGCGTGCGCAAGGCCTATCTGGAAGGGCGCGGCAGCATCGTCGTGCGGGCCAAGACCCGGATCGAGGAGACCCGCGCCGGCCGTCAGGCGATCATCCTCGACGAGATCCCCTTCCAGGTGAACAAGGCGACGCTGATCGAGAAGATCGCCGAGCTTGCCAAGGAAAAGCGCATCGAGGGCATCGCCCATGTGCAGGACGAATCCGACCGCGTCGGCGTGCGGGTGGTGATCGAGCTGAAGCGCGACGCCACCGCCGAGGTGGTGCTGAACCAGCTGTTCCGCTTTACCCCCATGCAGACCAGCTTCGGCGCCAACATGCTGGCGCTGAACGGCGGCCGGCCCGAGCAGCTGACGCTGCGCGACTTCCTGACGCATTTCATCACCTTCCGCGAGGAGGTGGTCGCCCGCCGCACCGCCTATGAGCTGAAGAAGGCGCGTGAGCGCGCGCATGTGCTCTGCGGCCTTGCCGTCGCGGTCTCGAACGTGGACGAGGTGGTGGCGACGATCCGCAGCTCGGCCGACGCCGCCGAGGCGCGGGCGCGGCTGATGGAGCGGCGCTGGCCGGCGCATGAGATCGTGGAATACCTGCGGCTGATCGACGACCCGCTGCATCCGGTGAACGAGGACGGCACCTACAACCTGTCCGAGACCCAGGCCCGCGCCATCCTGGAACTTCGCCTGCAGCGCCTGACCCAGCTGGGCGTGCAGGAGGTCACCGACGAGCTGAAGACGCTGGCCGATTCCATCCGGGAATTCCTGGCCATCCTCGCCTCGCGCGAGCGGATCATGGGCATCATCTCGAACGAGCTGACCGAGGTGAAGACCCTCTTCGCCGTGCCGCGCCGGACCGAGATCACCGACTGGGCCGGCGATCTGGACGACGAGGACCTGATCGAGCGCGAGGACATGGTCGTCACCATCACCTCGGGCGGCTATATCAAGCGCACGGCCCTGGCCGAGTTCCGCAGCCAGCGCCGCGGCGGCAAGGGCCTGTCCAGCATGGCGACGAAAGAGGACGACGTGGTGACGACCCTGTTCGTCGCCAATACCCATACGGAGCTGCTGTTCTTCACCACCGACGGCATGGTCTATCGGATGAAGACCTGGCGGCTGCCCTTGGGCGGGCGCACCGCCAAGGGCAAGGCCATCGTCAATATCCTGCCGATCCAGCCCGGGGTTTCCATCGCCGCGCTGATGCCGGTCGATGCGCCGCAAAGCGAATGGGACGGCTACCAGGTGATCTTCGCCACCTCGGAAGGCGACGTGCGCCGCAACGCGCTGTCGGATTTCGCCAATGTCATGCGCAACGGCAAGATCGCCATGAAGCTGCCCGAAGGGGTCGAGCTGATCGGCGCCCGCATGGCGACCGAGAATGACGACGTGATGCTGGTCACCGCCGCCGGCCGGGCGATCCGCTTCCCGACCACCGACGTGCGGGTGTTCAAGGGCCGCGATTCCACCGGGGTGCGCGGCATCCGGCTGGTGAACGACGGCGACAAGGTGGTCAGCATGTCGGTGATCCGGCATTTCGAGGCCGGGTCCGAGGAACGCGCCGCCTATCTGAAGATGCGCCGTGCCGTGGCCGGCGCGCTGGACGACGGCGCCGAGGAGGACGAGGACGAGGATGCCGTCGCCGAGACCGCGATCTCGCAGGAACGCTATGCCGAGATGTCGGCCGCCGAGGAGCTGATCCTGACCATCACCGCCAAGGGCGCCGGCAAGATCAGTTCGTCGCACGACTATCCGCTGCGCGGCCGCGGCGGCCAGGGCGTCATGGCGATGGACAAGGCCATGCGCGGCGGGCCGCTGGTCGCCAGCTTCCCGGTCGAGGGCGATGACCAGATCATGCTGGCGACCTCGACCGGCCAATCGATCCGGGTGCCGGTCGAGGGCATCAGCTTCCGCTCGCGCTCTGCCGGCGGCGTGCGCGTCTTCAGCACCGCACCCGGCGAGGAGGTGGTTTCTGTTGCCCGCATCGCCGAGAATGGCGAGGATGAGGCCGAAGCCTGAGACGGGGCCGGGGCGCGCGCATCGCGCCCTGCCGCCGACAGCATGAGGGGATGGGATTGAACGGGCGGGACTCGCATCTGGGCGAGCGGTTGCAGACCGGCTTTCTGGGCGTGATCGCCTTTGGCCTGATCCTGTTCCTGCTGGTGCAGGCGCGCTTCATCCTCATCTGCCTGGTGTTGGCCATCATCATCTTCTCGCTGACCAGCGACGCGATTTCCGCCTTTGCAAGGCTGAAGGTGCCGAACTGGCTGGCGACGACGCTGGCGCTGATCGCCATCGCCATCGGCCTGCTCTGGGCGGCGACGGCGGTGGTGGCGCAGGTGAACGAGGTGGTCTCGACCTCGATTGCCTATGCCGACCGGGCGCAGGCGGCGCTGGCGCGGCTCAGCCAGCGCTGGGGGCCGAACGTGCAGGAGGCGATCAGCACCTTCATGGGCAATATCGACGTCGCCGGCTGGATCCGCTCGGCGGCGGCGCAGGCGTCGAACCTGATCTCGGGCTCGGTGCTGATCCTGACCTTCGTCGGCTTCATGTTCAGCGAAAGGATCTGGTTCCCGATCAAGATCGAGCGCCTGACCGGCGACCCGGACCAGGCCCGGCAGGTGCTGGAGACGGTCCACAAGATCATGCGGCGGGTGAACCGCTATCTGGTGGTCAAGGCGGCGATCAGCGCCGTCACGGCGGCGCTGATCTGGACGATCTTCCGGGTGCAGGGGCTGGAACTGGCCGGGGCGGTGGCCATGCTGACCTTCATCCTGAACTTCATCCCGACGCTGGGCTCGATCGCGGCCACGGTCATCACCATCGCCATGGTGCTGGCGCAGACCGGCGACCCGGCAACGACGCTGACCGTGGGCGGGCTGACCGTGGCGGTGCAATTCATCATCGGCAATGTCTTCGATCCGATGCTGCTGGGCCAGACGCTGCGGCTGTCCTCCTTTGGCATCGTGCTGTCGCTGGCGTTCTGGGGCGTGGTCTGGGGCATCGCCGGCACCTTCCTGGCCGTGCCGATCATGGTGGCGATCATGATCGTCTGCGCCCAGATCCCCTGGCTGCGCCCGGTGGCGATCATGCTTTCGCAAGAGGGCCTGCCCGAACAGGAGCCGCCCAGCGGCCTGCGCCGCTAGGCGCAAGAGGCGGGCGCGGCGCCGGCTTGGACCGGACGGGGCCTAGGGCGCGGCCGGCGGACCATGCGCAAGGCGCGGCGCCTTCTCAGCTGCTGCGGCCGGTCGGGTCTTTTTCGTCCTGCGGGCCGACGGAGGAGAGGGCGGCAGGCGCCTCGCCCTCGGCCTGGTGCAGGTAGATATCCTGCGCGCCGCGCGCGCTGCCGGGCAGCGCGATCCCCGCCGCGGCAAAGCGTTCCAGGATCTGATGATTGATCTCGGAGACGATCGAGGTGCCGCCGTTGATGTCTGAAAGCACGGCGCGCAGTTCATAATTCTGTCCCGTGGGCGTGATGCTGCGCAACAGCACCGCCGGGGGCGGGTTCACCAGCACCGTCGGCTGGTCCTCGGCGATCTCGCGCAAAAGCGCGGCCACCTGCCGGCTGTCGGCCGTCACCCCCACCGTGATCGGCACGATGATCCGCCCGGCCAGGCTGCCGCGCGTCCAGTTGGTGACCGGCTGGGTGATCAGGTTCGAATTCGGCACGATCACCTGGGTGCGGTCGAAGGTCTGGATCTGGGTGGCCCGCACCGCCATCTTCTTGACGATGCCCTGCTGGCCGCCGACCTCGATCCAGTCGCCGACCGCGATCGGCCGCTCGACCAGCAGGATGATGCCCGACACGAAGTTCGACACCACCTGCTGCATGCCGAAACCGATGCCAACCGACAGCGCACCGGCGACGAAGGCCAGCGAGGTCAGGTCGATCCCGGCCGAGGTGACGGCAAAGACCGCCGCCAGCGCCACGCCGACATAGCCGATCATCGAGGAGACCGCGTTCTGCCCGCCCGCATCCAGCCGGGTCTTGGGCAGGATCGAGCTGCGGAAGGCGCCCTGCACGAAATTGGTCAGGAAATAGCCGATGGCAAAGACGATCAGGAAGGTCAGGATCGCCATCGGCGACAGCCGCACGCCGCCGAAGGCGAAGCCCTGCTGCGCCTTGCTCCAGGCCTCGGCCAGGTCGCTGGCGCGGGCCCCCCAGATCAGCGCGAAAAGCGGCAGCGACAGCAGGATCAGCGCAAAGCCGACCAGCACCGGCATCAGCGCGTCGCGCGCCGACTGGTCGCCGCCCTTGGCCATGGCGTAGAAGTCGGCGGTGAAGTCCTGCAGGATGATCAGCAGCCCGACCAGCGCCAGGGTCAGCACCAGCGCCCAGAGCAGCGCGTTGCCCGCCGTGACATAGCCCGCCGCCACCAGAACCGGCGCGACCAGCGCCGCCAGCCGCCCCACCATGGCAAGGAAGCTGACCACGCGGATGCGGTAATCCGGCGTGTCCGAGCCCTCGGCCGCCCGCAGCCCGCGCAGCATGTTGCAAAGCTGGAACAGGCAGAAGGCGCCGAACAGCACCAGCAGGAAGTGCCAGACCCCGGCCGAAGCCTCGCCAAGGCGCTGGGGCACGGTATCGGTGTCGTTCTGGCTGTTGAAGCCGGAAAGCGGCAGGATGGAGCGGGCGAAAAGCTGGTGCAGCGCCAGGGCCGAGGCCAGCAGCGTGGCCCGCAGTCGCGCCTTGGCGCGGTGCTCCTCGCTCATCGGCAGCGGCGGCTGCACGGCGGTGTCGGGCGCGGGGAACAGCCGACGCGCCAGCCAGATGCCGCCGAAGAAGGACAGCCCCGCCGCCGGCACCGACCGCAAGAGCGGCATGCCCCACTCTTCCAGCAGATCGGTCGAGGCCAGCGCCGCCGCGAACAGGATCACCCCGATCAGCGGGATGGCGATCTGACCCAGAGAGACGCCGAAGATCAGCGCCGCCCGCGACCGCTCGCTGGCGCGCGCCGACAGCCGGGACGGCAGGGAATCGACCCAGTGCCGGCCGCGCGACAGCAGCAGCAGGGCCACCAGCAGGAAGCCGCCGATCAGCGGCAGGCGCGCGGTAAAGCCGCTCATGCCGCCGGTGCTGTCCCAGCGGTTGCGCGCCTCGGCATAGATCTGGCCGGCGACATGGCCCGCCTCGGCCATGGCCGGCCCCCAGTTGGCCGGGTTCAGCGGCGAGGGCGTCTTGCGGATCAGCGCGAAGGTCTGGCGGGCGCGCAGGGTCTGGTCGATCTGGGTGACGATGCCGTCGGCCCGACCGTAGGATTCCACCGCCTGCAACCCCGGTGCCTGCAGGGTCGAGAGCTGCTCGTTCAGCTCCTTCCGGCGGGCGGCGATGTCCTCGGATTCCGTCTGGCCCTCGGCCGGGGGCGGGCCGAGCGCGGCGATCTGTTCCTTCAGCGTGGCGATCCGCGTGGCGTTGATGCCCTGCGCCGCCTTAAGCCGCTCGCGCCATTTCACCACCTCGTCGCGGATGGTCTGCAGCCGGACGTCATTGGCCGAGCCGGATTCCAGGATCTGCTCGGCCTGCTCGGCCAGCTTGTTCCAGGCGGCGAAATCCGGGGCCTCGGCCTCTTGCTGCGCCAGCACCGGCAGGCTGAAGGCCAGCAGGAACACGGCCAGCAGCGTCGCAAGGCGGGGCAGCGCGGCAAGGCGGGACGAAAGGCGGGGCATGGGGCGGGTCAGTCCTGATACACCTCGGGCAGGTCCGCCGGCTGGCGCGTCATCCATTCCGGCACCGGCAGGCCCTTGGCCCGCAGGAAGTCGGGGTTGAAGAGCTTGGTCTGGTAACGCGTGCCATAGTCGCAAAGCACCGTCACGATGGTGTGACCGGGACCCATGTCCTTCGCCATGCGGATCGCGCCGGCGACATTTATCCCCGACGAGCCGCCCAGGCAGAGCCCCTCGTATTCCAGCAGGTCGAAGATCACCGGCAGCGCCTCGGCATCCGGGATGCGATAGGCGAAATCCGGGGTGAAGCCTTCGAGATTCGCGGTGATGCGGCCCTGGCCGATGCCCTCGGTGATCGAGGAACCGGGCGATTCGAACTTGCCCTCGGTATAGAAGCTGTAAAGCGCCGCGCCCTCGGGATCGGCCAGGCCCATCTTGACGCCCTTGGGCTGCAAGGCCATGGCGACGCCCGCCAGCGTCCCGCCCGAGCCGACCGCGCAGATGAAGCCGTCCACGCGGCCGCCCGTCTGTTCCCAGATCTCGGGGCCGGTGGTTTCCAGATGCGCCTGACGGTTGGCGACATTGTCGAACTGGTTGGCCCAGATGGCGCCGTTCGGCTCGGACCTGGCCAGCTCCTCGGCCAGGCGACCGGAATAGCGCACGTAGTTGTTGGGGTTCTTGTAGGGCTGCGCGGGCACCTCGACCAGCTCGGCCCCGGCCAGCCGCAGCATGTCCTTTTTCTCCTGGCTCTGCGTCTCGGGGATCACGATGACCGAGCGGAAGCCCATCGAGGCGCCGACCAGCGCCAGGCCGATGCCGGTATTGCCCGCCGTGCCCTCGACGATGGTGCCGCCCGGCTTCAGTTCGCCCCGCTCCAGCGCGTCCTTGATGATATAGAGCGCGGCGCGATCCTTGACCGACTGGCCCGGGTTCATGAACTCGGCCTTGCCCAGGATCTCGCAGCCGGTCTCTTCCGAGGCGCGACGCAGCCGGATCAGGGGAGTGTTGCCGATGGCAGAGGCGAGGTCGGGGCAGATGCGCATGGGCTTGGCCTTTCGCAGGATGTTCCCGCCCGGTTTACACGCCGCCCTATGACGGCGGCAACCCCGCCGGGGCGGTCTCTGCCTCCAGCCCCAGTTCACGGCGGATTTCGTGGCGGCGCAGTTCCAGCCACAGCGCCAGGTTCAGAAGCGGTCCGTTGCGGATCTCGCCCGCCAGCGCCATGCGGGTCAGCTCGGCCCGCGGGATCAGATGCGAGCGGATATCCTCGTCCTCGGTCGCAAGCCCGCCCAGTCCGGCGCTGTCATCCGGCAGGTCGGCGATGCCGACATAGAGATAGAGGTATTCCGCCACCGCCCCGGGGCTGGGATAGTTGTGCGGCGCCGGGAACAGGCGCGTCACGGCGATGCCGGTTTCCTCGACCGCCTCGCGCCGGGCGGCCTGTTCCGGGGTCTCGCCGGCATCGACGCGGCCGGCCACGGTCTCGTAAAGCCACGGCTGCGCATCGCCGCGCGCCAAGGGTCCGGCGCGCAGCTGGTCGATCAGCATGACCCGGTCGCGCAGCGGGTCCCAGGGCAGGACGACGGTCGCATCGCCCGAGACGAAGACCGCGCGCAGCAACGGCGGCGTCCGGCCGCCATCGTTGCGGTGCTGGCTGAGCCGGATCGCCTCGACCGAGAAATAGTCGGCATAGGGCTCCTCGACCGAATCGATGCGGGTCCGGTCGATGGCGGCAGGCCCCACATGCGGCAGGCCCGCGGTCTCGGCCAGGGCGCGCTGGCGCGAGGCGACCCAGCTGGCGATCATCGGCAGGCGCCTGCGGATCGCCTCGGCCGGCTGGTCCCAGGGCAGGGCCAGCACCCTGTCTGCCATCGCGGCCGCCAGTTCGGGCTGCCATTCGGATGCGGCCTCGGCCGGCTCGCCCAGGCCCAGCACCTCCCGGCCCTCATGCCGCTGCGGCGCCAGGCCGAAGATCGCGGCATAGCGGCGCAGGGCCGGCGTCCAGTCGGCCTGCCAGAGCGGCAGGCTGTCGCTGCCCACGGCCAGGCGGGGCCAGCCGTCCGCCGCGATCCCGGCCATGCGGCCGCCGATCAGCCTGCCCTGCAACGGTTCGGCCTCGATGGCTTGGGGGGCCAGGCGGGCCCGCAGGAGCGGATGCGCCAGCGGCCCGATCAGCAGCGGCATAGCCGCGGTCCCCGGATGCTTTCGGCCTGCCCGGCCATGCCTGTTTCTGCCATGATCCCTCCAGGGACAAAATTTTCGCGGTTTTCGCGCGAAGCCCCTTGCGCTTCAACCCCCGCCCGTCTAAATCGCCGCCACCACCCGAAAGCGCGGAGAGGTGCCGGAGTGGTCGAACGGGGCGGTCTCGAAAACCGTTGAGCCTTCACGGGTTCCGTGGGTTCGAATCCCACCCTCTCCGCCACTTTCCCCAGCAGCATCAGCAAAAACAGCCACTTAGGGAAAGACAGTGGCCCGTTTTGTGTCCCAAACGTGACCCAATCCAACCGCTTTCGGAACGCCCGAACCGCCGCGCGGAATTGCCCGTCGCTTTGGTGATCTGCGACCGCACCGGCCGGGGCCGCGCGGTCTACCCCGGTCAGTCGGCGGTGGCCGTCGCGACGCGCCTTGGGGCGGTGGACTGGACCAGCGAGCCCGCCGGGGTCGCCTCGCGGACATTGATCGAGATGCGCACGGGTAGCTGCTTTGCCGTCTTTGAGCGGCCTTCCCTTGCCGGCCGGGGCGCGCAGACCGCTCCATGGAGCTTTTGCAAAGGCCACAAAAACGCCCAGTCAGCAAGCCCGGGATTGCCTGCTTTTGGCAGCAATCATCCTGCGATTCCGCGAATCTCGGCCGTCGGATCGACAGAAGGGCAGCCCGGCTTCTTGCGGCAGCGGTGCATCGCAACCCGCTGCGATTTCGTCGCGAGAGGCGAGCCGAAGCCTTGTGTCCCGGCCGGGTATGTGGATCAGTCGAAGCATGACGGACGCACAGGCTCCTCAGACGGCGATCCCATCGCATGCGGCGAGGCTATGGCTGGCCCTGCTGCTGGTTCTGCTGGTCGTCATGTTGCCCGGACCACAAGTCACCGCGGCGGCCAGCCAGTCCCAGCAACTGAGCAAGCCGACCTTGGCCCTGACGGCGATTCATGGGCGCGACCTGATCGCCCGCAAGGATGCGGTGCAGATCCGCCCGCTGGCCGCAACTGCGCTGCCGCCGTCGGAGCCCCCACCGCCACTGCCGCGCATAGCGGCGGCGCTCGCCTTCGCCGATCACCCGCAAATCGGTCTGTGCGCCGGCGCGCTGGTTCCCTGGGCCCGCGCGCCGCCGTCCCTTCGCATGACCGCCTGACATCGCTCTGCCACCGATTCCGGGCTGGCAGATCATGACCCTTGCGTTCACGAGGACGACAGATGAATTCCCATGAAGACGAACCGGCGGCACGCCGGACGCCGTTTGCCGAAAATCCAAAGACCGGCGTTGCACCGCCTGAGCCCGCAGAGCCGCCCGCAACCGGACAGGCCCAGTCCGGCAAGGCTGTGCTGCTGAACTGGTGCATCATGCTCGCCGGCTTTGGCGCCATTGCCGCTGCCGCCTATTGGCTGCTCGGGTGAGGCGACGCCCCTGCGGAGATCGGTCCGCGGGGGCGGTCCCGGGCCAGCGCAGGGTCAAGCGCCTCTGTCCTGCTCATGCTTGGCCCACAAATAGCCGACGAACGCCCCCTTCACGAGGCGCAGAATGATCAAGGTCAGCAGGGTCATCGCCACCCCCACCACGATCAGCAGCGTCACCGGGTCTGGCCGATAGATCGCCCAGGTGAAGCCGATCATCGGGATCAGCAGCAGGAGCATGATGGTCATGGTGAAGAAAGCCGGACCATCTGCGGCCCGATAGAGCCCCAACGGTTCGCCGCATAAGTCGCACTCTTGCACGATGGTCAGATATCCCTTGAACAGCCGGCCCTTGCCGCAATGCGGGCACCTGCCCATCAGCCCTCTTGCCGCCGCGGCCCGCTCGTCCCGTTCCTCTGTCATGGTTGTTCGCTCCGATTGCTCCTGCCAGAGAGGAACGTCATGGAACGAGGTTTGGATGCCGGGACACCCGCGGCAAAGAGGATGTTTGTCGCGCGCATTGCACATGCCGCAACCCTCGATACGCTTCGAAGCCAAGTCCATGCCCGCCGAGGTCGGGAACTGCCACGCCGCGAAACCTTGTATGTCTGCAATTTCGCACCCACGCTGGGAGAATAGCAGCATAGGGCTTCGCGCGTCACCTGCTCACGCACAGGTCCACGCCGCTCCAGCATGTCATGCACCTGGCTCCTGCCGCTGGTCCGTTTCGCCAGCGATCTGCCTGGCGTTTCTGCCGCCGTGAAGCTTGCAGCGCCGCTTGCCCGGCTCGGACTTGCAGCGGCAGGGCACTCCCTTCCGCGGACCACAGGCGACAGGGCGGGTTGCCTCGGGCTGGGATTTTTGGGGCCAACATGGCGGCTGAGAACGGCGGTGAGAAATTCGTCCACGGTAGCGGTGGCTTGGTGCTGCTGCGGGCGGCGTAAAAGTCGTCCACCTATTCCCTTTCTGCGGCGGCAGGGAGGGCGTGAGGATTTACAGCGTGGACCTATATCTGAGAGTTCGCCAGGCTTGCGCGGAAGGCATGAGCCAGCGGGAAGCGGCGCGGGTGTTCAACATCTCGCGTGACACGGTTGCGAAGATGATGACCTTCTCGGTGCCACCGGGCTACCGACGGACGGCCGAGGTCAGGCGG
>NZ_AZVA01000055.1:0-8648 GCF_000513975.1 Paracoccus sp. J55 | reverse complement strand
TCGAAATACCTCGGTCGTGCTCTCTGGCGACGATGGAGCGGATACCACCGCCGAAGCCGCGTCGAAACGAAGATGCACTGTGTGAAACTGCTGGGGCAGCGCCTCATGGCGCGGGACTTCGACCGACAGGTCGCGGAGCTTCAGGTCCGTATCGCCGTTCTGAACGGCTACACCGCGCTCGGCATCCCTGTCACAGAGCCCGTGGGATAAGTCTGTCCGGGGAAAGGGGAACCCCGGCCATCAGCCGATTTGTGCAACAGAGCCCGCACTCTCACATATTCGGGTAGTTGGGCCCGTCGCCGCCCTGGGGTGTGGTCCAGTCGATGTTCTGGCTGGGGTCCTTGATGTCGCAGGTCTTGCAGTGGACGCAGTTCTGGAAGTTGATCTGGAACTTCGGGCCGTCGGGCGTGTCCAGCACCTCGTAGACCCCCGCCGGGCAATAGCGCTGCGCCGGTTCCGCATAGACCGGCAGGTTCACCGCGATGGGGATCGCGGGATCGTGCAGCCTCAGGTGGCAGGGCTGGCTTTCTTCGTGGTTGGTGAAGGAAAACGCCACGTTGGTGAGGCGGTCGAAGCTCAGCTTGCCGTCCGGCTTCGGGTAGTCGATGGGCTGGTAATCCGCGGCCTTGCCGGTGGCCTGCGCATCGGTCTTGCCGTGCTTCCACGTCCCCAGCGGGTTCCAGCCCGTGAGGTTCGCCACCCACATGTCGAAGCCGCCGAGCGCGAGGCTGGCCCAGAGCCCCAGCTTCGACCAGAGCGGCTTGACGTTCCTGACCGGCTTCAGGTCGCGGGCGATGGGGCCGGAGCGCAGGTCGGCCTCGTATTCGGCCAACTCGTCACCCGCGCGCCCCGCGGCGATGGCGGCGGCCGCCGCCTCGGCCGCGGCGATCCCCGACAGCATGGCGTTGTGGTTGCCCTTGATGCGCGGCACGTTCACCAGCCCGGCCGAGCAGCCCAAGAGCGCCGCCCCCGGCACGGTCAGTTTCGGGATCGACTGCCAGCCGCCCTCGGAGATGGCGCGGGCGCCGTAAGCCACGCGCTTGCCGCCCTCGAGCAGCTCCGCGACCAGCGGATGGTGCTTGAAGCGCTGGAACTCCATGTAGGGATAGAGATAGGGGTTGGCATAGTTCAGGTGCACGACGAAGCCGACCAACACCTGGTTGCCCTCGAGGTGATAGATGAAGCTGCCGCCGCCGGCGTTCTTGCCCAAGGGCCAGCCCATGGTGTGGGTGACGGTGCCGGGGCGGGCCTTGGCCGGGTCGATCTCCCAGATCTCCTTCATGCCGAGGCCGAATTTCTGCGGCTCGTGACCGGCCGAGAGGTCGTATTTCGCGATCAGCTCCTTGGCCAACGAGCCGCGCACGCCCTCGGCGATCAGCACGTATTTGCCGCGCAGCTCCATGCCGGGCTCGTAGGCCGGGCCGGGGGTGCCGTCGGCGTTCAGCCCCATCTCGCCGGCGACGACGCCGACCACGCGGTCGCCCTCGTAGACCAGCTGCGAGCAGGCCATGCCGGGGAAGATCTCGACCTCCAGCGCCTCGGCCTGCTCGGCGAGCCAGCGGCAGACATTGCCCATCGAGACAATGTATTTGCCGTGATTGTTCATCAGGGGCGGCATCGGCCAGTTCGGGACGCGGACCTGGCCATGCGGGCCGAGGATGTAGAAATTGTCCTCCTTCACCTCGGTGGTGACCGGGGCGCCCCTGTCCTTCCAGTCCGGGATCAGCTTGTCGAGACCGGCGGTGTCCAGGACGGCGCCCGAGAGGATATGCGCGCCGATCTCCGAGCCCTTCTCCAAGAGCACCACGGAAAGCTCGGGGTTCACCTGCTTCAGCCGGATCGCCGCCGACAGCCCGCTCGCTGCTCCGCCCACGATCACAACGTCATATTCCATCGACTCGCGTTCGATCTCGGACATGCAATAGGGTCCTTCTGGCTGTCAGGTGAGCTTACAGCACGGGGGTTGGTAGGTTCTGCCTCCCCTCCCCACGGCCATGGATGCCCCGGATAAATTTGGTAAACGGTGAACTTCAGAGTTTTCCGGTGAGTTTCGGGGCGGTGGTGAACAGGTCTCCGACAAGGCACAAGCGGCGATCCCGAATATCTTCTGCCTTCTGCCCTCACAGGGCCGCCCTTTTGGGCGGCCCCGCTTCGCTTCAGAAGGTGAACTTCACCACGCCCTGCAGGCGGGTGTTGTCGAAGCTCACACCATCGAACTGCTCGCGCTCCAGATAGCTGACCTCCGCCGCCAGCATCAGCTGCTTGGTGGCGAAGTAGCGATAGGTGAGGTAGGTCGAGCTGATCTGTCTCGTTCCGCTGTCCGCCGCACCGGCATAGTCATCAAAGCGCTGCATTCCGTAGGCCACCGAGATGTCGCTCTTCTCGCCCAGCGTCTGGGTGATACCGGCCTTGAGCCCCTGGACCTTGATCGCATCGCCATTGGCATCGATATCATAGGCGTATTTCCCGCCGGTGGCGATGTCGATCGTTGCCGCGCCGGCGTTGTTCATCGCCGTCGCGATCCCCTTGCCGCCGACATACTGCACCTGCAGCTTGCCGCCCTGCCAGGCCTCGACATCCGCGCCGAGCGCATAGCCGAGACCGCGCACGCTCTCCCCGGCATTGGTCTCCAGATTGCGCGCGAGAAGACCCAGGCCCGCCTTCACCCGCGGCGAGGCATAGCCGCCGAAAGCGGACAGCGCCAGATTCGACTGCGCGCCGGGGGCGTAGTCTTCCTCGACGGCCAGGGACAGGCGCCATTGCTCATTCGGCCGGAAGGTATAGCGCAGCTGCGGCACCCGGTAGTTGGTGCCGCCCGCCGCACCGTTGAAGTCCTGGATCGCGCCGGGCGTGCCCTCGAAGGGCATCCAGTTCGTCCAGGTCTGCCCGGCCAGCAACGGCCCGACCTCGCCATAGGCGTGACGCAGGCGGAAATTGCCGCTGCCGCTGGCCGCGCCGTAGAAATCGCCCTCGAGGTTGAACTTCACCTCGCCGATCTCGGTGTCGATGCTGCCCTTGACGCCCAGCCGGCTTTCGAACGCCGTCGCCCCGCTGCCTCCGTCCTGCACCGAACTCTCCCCGACGCTGGCCATGCCGCCGGTCGTATAGCCGAGGTCATAGTTGTTGTCGCCGACCAGGTCGAGCTTGGTAAAGCCATAGAAGGACAGCTTCACCCCCGGCCCCGCCGTCACCGCCGGCGCGGCGGCCTTTTCCGCCTCGAGCGCCGCGATCCGCGCCTCGAGCGCGGCCAGATCCTGTGCCGATGCGCCCGCCGCGCCGCAGCCCAGAAGCGCCGCGGCCAGCAGGCCGGTCTTTCGTCCCTTCGTCCATTTGGTCGTCATCTTGATCCTCCCTCTTGGTGTGATGCCAGTGCGTTTGCGCATGCGACCCCCCTGGCCCGGAGCCGCGCAGGACCACCGGGATGCCCGCACCCCGGGTTCGTCATGTCGTTGAGTTTTGTGCGGGATGCCGGCGACCGCCGGACATCCCGCTGGCCTTAGTCCGAGGCCATCACCCGCTCGAGCCGAACCTTGAAGGCTGACCGGGTCGGAAAAACCAGAAAGATCATCGGCCGCAGGCAGTCATCGTTACAGCCAGCTATCGCATTCAGCTTTGCGGAACCTGCAATATCAGCCCATCCAATACGCGGGTGAGTTCGATTTGACAGCAAAGCCGACTGTTCTCACCGGCACCGTCCAAGGATTCCAGCAAATCCTTTTCCATATCCTCAGCGTATCCGACCAACTCAATCCAGTCGGAGTCGACGACGACATGGCAGGTAGCGCAGCTGCAAGCTCCGCCGCACTCGGCCGCGATCCCTGGCACCAGATTGTCCACGGCAACCTGCATGGCAGTATCGCCGGGATGAGCCTCGACTTCAGTCGAAACGCCCGCTGAATTGAGAAACGTGATCTTGATCATGACTCCCCCCTTGCGGCACTCAGGCCACGATCTCCTTGAATGGCCGGCTGTCATCGGCCAGTTGTTCGGGCGCAATCTCGCGCCCCTCGGCAATGAGTTTTTTCGACAGCAAGAATTCCGATGCCCTATTGACACAGTCGGCCGCGATCAAACGGCCTTGCCGCAGATAGAACGCTGCGAAACTGGCACTCGCCTCTGCATCGCCTCGCATGACGATCCGATCATAGCCGGTGCTGATACCCGCCGTTTGCAGCTTCAGATCGTACTGATCCGACCAGAACCATGGCAGCGAATGATCGGGACGTGGCTTGCCGCAGATCGCGGATGCAGCCGCCTTCGCCTGCTCTACGGCATTACCTACGGATTCCAGGCGAAGCGTACCGAAATCCTTGACTGGATGCACCGTGCAATCGCCCGCCGCAAAGATGTCGGGATCGCTGGTCCGGGCACAAATGTCGGTGACGATCCCCCCTGAAACTTCCAACCCGGCGGCTTCGGCCAGTTCGGTATTGGGCACCACGCCGATCCCGACGACAATGAAATCCGCATCGACGCTGCGCCCATTGTCCAGTTCAAGCCCGACAGCAAGGTTCGGCTTCTTTGCGTCCGCAACCAGCCCGGCAATGGCACAGCCCGTAAGGATCTCGACGCCTTTCTCAGCATGGACGCGCTGATAGAACTGCGACAGTTCCGGCGCGGTGACACGTGCCAGAACCCGTGACGCGGCCTCGATTACCGTAACAGAGACGGCGAATTTGCGAAGTACCGCCGCGGCTTCCAGGCCGATATAGCCGCCGCCGATGATGACAGCGCGGGCACCATCCCGCAGGTAGACCCGCAGCGCCTCCAGATCATTGCGATTGCGCAGATAAAGCACATTATCGAAACCATCTTCCGGCAGACGCCGCACGCGCGCGCCCGTGCACAATGCGAGCTTGTCATAGGCAAGCCGCGCGCCATCCGAAAGGACTACTGCCTTATGCGGGCGGTCGATGCTGGAAGCACTGGCATTCAGCACCAGTTCAATCCCCTGCCGTTCATAGAATTCAGCGTGGCGAATCAGGATTTCATCGAAGGTCTTTTCGCCCGCAAGATAGGCCTTGGACAAAGGAGGGCGGTTATAGGGCAGCCAAGGTTCATCCCCGACCATCGTGATACGCCCGGTCCATCCCTCCTGCCGCAGACTTGCCGCAAGTTGCGCCCCGGCATGACCTGCCCCGACGATGATACAGGTCTGCTCCATGGACCAACCTTCCTCCCAGTGACGTGTTCCCATCGGTTGTGGTGATCGACAGAAACGATAAAGCAACCTTATTGATTGGAGTGTAGGATGTCCGCTTGCGTCTGATCCAATATTTCCTGCGAATGGACCTGAGGCGGATGTCCGGTGCTGATGCCGCCGGACATTGCATCCGGCAGGCTGGTCAGTCGAACAGCAGCGAAGGCAGCCAGGTGACGATGATCGGAAACAGAACCATCAGACCCACGCGCATGATATCCACCGTGACGAAAGGCACGATGCCGCGCATGATGGTCCCCAGCGGCACGTCAGGGGCAATCGCTCGTACCACGAACAGATTCATTCCAAGCGGTGGGGTAATCAGCGCCAATTCCACCATCATCACGACGACGATCCCGAACCAAACCGGATCATAACCAAGCCCCATCACGATCGGAAAGAAGATCGGCAGCGTCAGCAGGATCATAGCAAGACTTTCCAGCACACAACCCAAGAGCAGATAGATGAGCAGGATGGTGAGCAACGTGCCGGTGGCGGAAAATCCACTCTCGGTGATGAATGCCAGAAGCGACTTGTCGGCTCCGGTAAGGTTGATGAACTCGCCAAAGACGCTTGCACCGATCACCAGAGCAAAGAGCATGCCGGTGGTATGCGCACTGTCGCGCAGGATCTCGGCAAAGGCAGGCAGCTTCACGCCGCGGATCAGGGCGATCACGAAGGCACCTGTCGCACCGATCCCGCCGGCTTCGGTCGCGGTGAACAGACCACCATAGATCCCGCCAAGAACGACGATGAACAGCGCTGCCACCAGCCAAGTCCGCCGCAATGCCGAGAGTTTCTGCGTCATGGTCGAGGGCCGTCCACTGGGCGCAGCGGCAGGATTGCGCGATGCCACCCAGGCCACCGCAAGCGCATAGCCAAGAATGCCGAAGAGACCGGGGATGATGCCTGCCGCGAATAGCATGCCGATATTCGTTTCGGTTTGCACGCCATAAATCACCATGATGACGCTGGGCGGGACCAGGATGCCCAGCGTCGCCCCCGAGGCCACCGTGGCGGTGTTAAGCTCGTTCGAATAGCCAAAGGACCGCATCGACGGAATGGCGATCTTTCCGATGGTCACCGCCGTTGCGACGCTTGAGCCGGAAACCGCGGCAAAACCGCCGGATGCACCGATAGTGGCCATGGCCAGGCCGCCGCGATAGCGGCCCACGAAAGCCTCCGCGGCACGATAGAGATCGGATGAAATCCCCGCGCCGCAGATCAGGTTACCCATCAGCACGAACAGCGGAATGACCGAGAGGCTATAGGACAAGGTGTGACCACTGGCCGTCAGCGCGGTCATGGTCATTGCCTGAGGCAGCCCGAGAAGAGCCCAGTAGCCGCCGAACCCCACCAGTGCCAGCGCCACTGCAACGGGCGTGCGCAGGAAGATCAGCGCAAAGGCTGCAAGAAAACCGATACCTGCCGCCAGCATCACACCACCTCATCCAGGACGTGTTCGGAAGAAACTTCGTTTGCGCGATGCGCGAAAGCGGAGAGGACGAAGGTCAGAGCGGTCACCCCACTCATGACCGACATGAAGAAATAGGCATAAAAAATCGGAATCGAGAGTTGAGGCGTCAGATCACCATAGCTCTCGAGCCGCAAGGCCTGCAACCAGAGCCGATAGCTGAGGATGCAGAACAGCGCCGCACCCAGAAAATCGCTGACGATCTTTTCCAGCGTTATCAGCCAGCGCGGCGAAATGCCGTCAAACAGATCGACAACGATATGTTGGCGTTTCCACGCCACGACCGGATAGGCAAGAAAAGTCACGAGAGCCAGTGAGTACTCTGTCAGCTCGTTCGATCCGATCAGCGGCTGGTCAAAGATGTTGCGCCCCACGACATCTATGAAGGTCAGGGCCGTAAGGACGACGAGCATGGCCCCGGCCAGGGCGTCTGCCAGCCAGAGAAGAGCGTCCCGGCCCTTCGTCATTGTCTCTTCCCTCAATTGATTTTCCTCCCCAGTTGGTACTGCCGGCATCGCCCACGTATTACGCGGCTCGTGCCGAGGCGATAATCGCACCTTCAGCGGTTGAAACTAGGAACGTGAAAATCATCCGTAAAATACGAAATGCCTCTCAATAGCTAGGCTTTCCGTCTAGATGGGCTCTGTTGGGCTCTGATGCTGTGACCGCCCCCCGACGGCCTCTGTGTGCCAAGGTGGGTCTGCAATGATCCACAAAGGAGAGCGGTCATGTCTGAGATTATCACGGTCGGACTCGATTTGGCGAAGAATGTGTTTCAGGTTCACGGGGCCGACGCTGCGGGCCGGGCGGTGCTGCGCAAGAAGCTGAGAAGAGACCAGGTCCTGGCATTCTTCGGACAGCTTCCGGCCTGCGTTGTCGCGATGGAAGCCTGTGGCGGCGCCCATTTCTGGGGGCGTGAGATCGGGAAGATCGGGCATGAGGTGCGGCTGATCCCACCCGCCTACGTGAAGCCATTCGTGAAGCGCCAGAAGAATGACATGGCCGATGCCGAAGCAATCTGCGAGGCGGCGCAGCGCCCGACGATGCGCTTCGTGCCGGTGAAGAGCGAGGAGACCCAGGGCGCTGCAATGGTCTTTCGCATCCGCGAGTTGCTGATCCGGCAGAGAACCCAGGCCATCAATGCCCTGCGCGGGCATTTGGGCGAGTTCGGAAAGATCGTGCCGCAGGGCGCGGCTAACGTGTCGAAGCTGATTGCCATTGTGGAAGATCCGGAAGGCGGTCTGCCTGCCGATGCCATCCCCACGCTCAAGGTGCTGGTCGCGACCCTCGCCCATCTCGAGGCGGAGATCAGCAAGCTCGATACCGAGATCGCCCGGTGTGCCCAGGACAATGAGGTGGCGCGGCGGCTGATGACAGTCCCGGGGATAGGTCCTCTGATTGCCACGGCCATCGCAGTCCTGGCTCCGCCCCCCGAGACGTTCCGCAAGGCGCGCGATTTTGCGGCTTGGCTCGGCCTCACACCCCGTCAGCATTCCACAGGCGGCAAGCAGCGCCTTGGGGCCACGACAAGGATGGGCGAACGGTCTTTGCGGCGCCTCCTGATCATTGGCGCCAACAGCGTCATCATCAAACGCCATGTCCATGCTGCGGCCCGGCCGGGAACTTGGCTGGGCGGGATGCTGACGCGCAAGCCGCCGATGCTGGTGCGGGTCGCGCTGGCGAACAAGATGGCGCGGATCGTCTGGGCTCTGATGGCCCGGGGTGGCGTCTACAAGGCTCCGGCTACGGCGGCGTAAGCCGTCCGTCAGTCGCGAGGAGGTCGGAGCGTAAGAGGGCAAGGAGCAGCTTGGCGCAATAGTCGTGAGACAGGATCGGGAGAACCAGTGTGCAACAGAGTGCCAACGAGCACGCGGCTTTGATCTGGATCCGATCTTCGAACACCATGCGGGCCCGCGGCACGACGACGGCCGCACCAGAGGCCGGATACATGTCAGCACCCGACACCGCGCCAAA
>NZ_AZVA01000054.1:0-9246 GCF_000513975.1 Paracoccus sp. J55 | reverse complement strand
GAATTCCCGCAGCATTTCCCGTCTTCCGGCTGGGTCGAGCACGATGCTTCGGATCTTTGGGTCAGCGTTGCGGGGGTGGCGCGTGCGGCGGTGGAGAAGGCCGGGCTGCATGCCGGCGACATCGCCGCCATCGGCATCACCAACCAGCGCGAGACCACGCTCCTCTGGGACCGCAAGACCGGCCGGCCGCTGCACCGCGCCATCGTCTGGCAGGACCGCCGCACCGCCGCCCTTTGCGACCGGCTCAGGGCCGAGGGGCACGAGCCGATGATCGCCGCCCGCACCGGGCTGCTGCTCGACCCGTATTTCTCGGGCTCGAAGCTGAAATGGCTGCTCGACAATATCGACGGCGCCCGCGATCGCGCCCGGCGCGGCGAGCTCGCCTTCGGCACCGTGGACAGCTGGCTGATCTGGAACCTGACCGGGGGCCGCACCCATGCCACCGACGCCACCAATGCCGCCCGCACCCTGCTTTTCAACATCGCCGAGAACCGCTGGGACGCCGAGATCTGCGCGCTTTTCGACATCCCCATGGCCTTGCTGCCCGAGGTGCGCGACTGCGCCGCCGATTTCGGCATGGCGCGGGCCGACCTGTTCGGGCGCGAGATCCCGATCCTGGGCGTCGCCGGCGACCAGCAGGCGGCGACGGTGGGCCAGGCCTGTTTCGCGCCCGGGATGATGAAAGCGACCTATGGCACCGGCTGCTTCGCGCTGCTGAACACCGGGGAGGAGATGGTGGCCTCGAAGAACCGGCTGCTGACCACCATCGCCTACCGGCTGGGGGGCCGGACGAGCTATGCGCTGGAGGGCTCGATCTTCGTGGCCGGGGCGGTGGTGCAATGGCTGCGCGACGGGCTGGGGATCATCCGTTCGGCGGCCGAGACGCAGGGTCTGGCCGAGGCGGCGGATCCGGGGCAGGAGCTGGTCCTGGTGCCGGCCTTCACCGGGCTGGGGGCGCCCTATTGGCGGCCGGACTGCCGGGGCGCGGTGTTCGGGCTGACGCGGAACTCGGGTCCGGCGGAGCTGGCGCGGGCGGCGCTGGAGAGCGTGGGCTTCCAGACCCGCGACCTGTGGGAGGCGATGCGGGCGGACTGGCCGGGCGCCGCTGCGGGGGTGCTGCGGGTGGATGGCGGCATGGCGGCGAGCGACTGGACGATGCGGTTCCTGGCCGACATCCTGGGCGCGCCGGTGGACCGTCCGCGGGTGACCGAGACGACGGCGCTTGGCGCGGGCTATCTGGCGGGGCTGCAGGCGGGCCTGTGCCCGCCGCCCGAGGATTTCGCCCGCGCCTGGGCCTTGGAGCGCCGCTTCGAGCCCGCCATGGCCGAGGGCGAGCGCGAGGCCCGATACGCAAGGTGGAAAAGCGCCGTGGAAGCGACGATGGGGGCGGCATGAGCGGGGACGGCATGAGCGGGTTTTCCTTTGCCCTGCCGGGCCGGGTGATCTTCGGCCGCGGCCAGGCGCAGAACGCCCCGGCGATGATCCGGGCCCATGGATCGCGCGGCGTGCTGGTGCATGGCGCGAATCCGGCCCGCGCCGGCTGGCTGCTCGACGGGCTGCGCGAGGCGGGGGCCGAGGTGCTGGCCGTCGCCTGCGAGGCCGAGCCGAGCTTGCCGATGCTGGAGGCGGCGCTGGCGCAGGCCAAGGGCTTCGGCGCCGATTGGGTGGCGGCGCTTGGCGGCGGCGCGGCGCTGGATCTGGGCAAGGCCCTGGCGGCGCTGATCCCGGCGCCGGGCGGGATCATGGACCATCTGGAGGTCGTCGGCCGCGGCCTGCCGCTGGCCGCGCCGCCCCTGCCCTATGTCGCTTTGCCGACCACCGCCGGCACCGGGGCCGAGGCGACGCGGAACGCGGTGATTGGCCTGCCCGAGCATGGCCGCAAGGTCTCGATCCGCGACGAAAGGATGCTGCCGCGGCTTGCCATCGTCGACCCGGCGCTGACCGACCATTGCCCGCGCGCGGTGACGCTGGCATCGGGTCTCGACGCGCTGGCGCAGGTGATCGAGCCCTATGTCTCGGTCCGCGCCACGCCCTTCACCGATGTGTTGACCCGTCCGGCCATCGGGCCGGGATTGCGCGCGCTGCTGCGGCTGATGCAGGCCGAGGATGCGCAGGCGCGCGACCGCATGGCCTGGGTCAGCCTGTCCGGCGGCATCGCCCTGGCCAATGGCGGGCTTGGCGCGGTGCATGGGCTGGCCGGTGTGATCGGCGGTGTGACGCCCGCCGCCCATGGCGCGGTCTGCGGCGCGCTGCTGGGCCCGGTGCTGGAGATGAACCGCGCCCATGCCCCCGAGCCCGCCCGCATCCGCGAGGTCTGCGCCGAGATCGCTGCCGTGCTGGGCTGCGACGAGGCCGCTGCGCCGCAGGCCCTGGCCCGCTGGGCGCGCGAGGCCGGCCTGCCGGGCCTGCAAGCGCAAGGCCTGGACCCGGCGCGGCACGAGGCGGTGGCCGAGGCGTCGCTGGCCAGTTCCTCGATGAAGGGCAATCCCTTCCCGGCCACGGTCGCGCAGCTTTGCGAGGTCCTGCGCAAGGCAGGCTGATGGACGACACCCGGCTGCTCTTTCAGGCGCGCTATCCCGCCACGCTGGCGCGGCTTGCGCGCGAGCTGACCTGCGCCCAGGCCGAGATCTGGAGCTTCGACGACGCGCCGACCCGCCGCGCGGCCGAGGCGGCGCTGGCGCTGCGCGGGGTGCGGGCGCATTGCCGCTCGGCCTACAAGCCGCTCTTGCACGCCTTCCTGGAAGAGATCGAGACCGCCGGCCTGGCCGAGGCGCGGATCCTCTGCCCGCGCCATCCCGAAGCCGCACCGGGCCGCTTCCTGCTGGAGGCCTATCCGCTGCCGGCACTGTTCCCCCTGACCGAATTCGACCTGCAGGAGGGGCCGGACAGCACCGCCATGCCGGCCTATCGCCTGAGCCTCGGCTATGTCTCGGGCATGCGGCGCGAGATGACGGTGCTGGCGCCCAACCGCCTGCATCGCGACCACGCCATGCAGCCGGCGCTGTCGCCCTGCGGCTGGCTGATCCGGGACGGGCAGGGCGAGAAGCTGCTGACCGACTACGAGACGCTGTATCGCGATGCCATGCGCGCCGTCGCCGCCGCGCCCTGGCAGAAGGCGCCGTTCTTTCAGGAGCTGGAGATCTCGGCCACGCTGCCGGTCCGCGACCGGGCGCTGGGCTGGGGCGACGAGGCGGTGTCGCTGGTCGAGGCGCTGCACGAGGACCTGTATTTCTCGCTCATCGAGCATTTCCGGCACCGCTTGGGCCGACCCCCCGGCGATCGCGGCCTGCGTCCCGGCCAGATCGTGCCGCGCATCCGCCAGGGAGAGGGGCACAGCCTGCGCATCGAGACCCGCCCTTGGGGCCGCAGCGCCGAGGAGGGCGGTTGCCAGCCGCTCGACCGGGCGCGCGAGGCGCTGTCGCCGCAGCAGATCGCCGCCGAGCTGGCGCACCTGCCGGGCCGGCCCTTTCATGCCCGCTCGGTCGCCGGGCGGGTGATCGAGGGGCGCTACCTGCCGGGGCGCGACCGGGCGGTGATGATCTCGGCCGGGCAGCATGCCAACGAGGTCTCGGGCCCCGTGGGCGCCCTGCGCGCCGCGCAGGAGCTTGCCGGGCGCGAAGGGGCGCATTTCGCGCTTTGCCCGCTGGAGAATCCCGACGGCTATGCGCTGCGCCAGCGGCTTGCCCGCGACAATCCGCGCCACATGCTGCATGCCGCGCGCTATACGGCGCTGGGCGACGACCTGGAATATCGCCAGGGCCCGCCCGATGCCGAGCGCGCGCTGCGCGACCAGGCCTATTGCCTGTCGGCGGCGCTGCTGCATGTCAGCCTGCACGGCTATCCGGCGCATGAATGGACCCGGCCGCTCAGCGGCTATGTGCCGCGCGGCTTCGAAGGCTGGACCCTGCCGCGTGGCTTCTTCCTGATCCTGCGCCATCATCCCGGCTGGGGCGCCGCCGCCGCGCGGCTGGCCGAGGCGGTGATCGCCCGGCTGCGCCAGGTGCCGGGCCTGGCCGAACGCAACGCCGCGCAGCTGGCGCTGGCGCGGCGGCATGGCGTGCTGCCGGAGGCGCCGCAGGGCTTCATCCGCCTCCTGACCGAGGACCGGCGGGCGCCCGTGCCGCTGATGCTGATCACCGAATGCCCGGACCAGTCGCTGCTGGGCGACGGCTTCGTCGCCGCGCACGAGGCGCAGCGCGCCGCCGTGATCGCCGCCTATGAAGCGTTCCAGCAGCTGGATCTGGGCGACCGCCCGCTCGTCTGACGGTTGTATTTCCTCCGGGACAAATTAGGCAAATCGGCTTACCATCCTGAAGCAGAACGATTCCTTGCGACGGCACACCCTGGGGGACAGGATGGACGAACGGATTACGGGCGAGGTGCGGTTCGCGGTCGTGCTTTACGGCGGCGTTTCGCTGGCGATCTACATGAACGGCATCGCGCAGGAACTCTTGCGCATGGTGCGCGGCAGCTCGGCCCTGCCCGAGGACGCGCTGGACGAGGGCGAGAAGATCTATCGCCGGCTGTCGCGGGAACTGGCGCGGCCCGGCGAGGGGCGCAGGCGCTTCGTCATCGACATCATCTCGGGCACATCGGCGGGCGGCATCAACGGCGTGGCGCTGGCCAAGGCGCTGGTCGTGGGGGCAAGCAACATCGACGTGCTGCGCGACGCCTGGACGAACGAGGCCGATATCGGCAAGCTGCTCAACGACCGCAGCGGCCTTTCCGGCAAGCTGCAGCCGGTCGAGTCGCTGCTGGACGGCGGCCATATGTTCAGGATGCTGCACGACACGCTTGGCCGGCTGACCGGCGACGGCAAGGCGCTGACCGAGTCGATGGACCTGTTCGTCACCGCCACGGACCTGCAGGGGCGCTATGCGCCGATCCACCTGACCGGGGCGCGGCTGGATGAACGGGTGCATCGCAGCGTGTTCCACTTTGCCTTTGACGGTTCGGACAAGGAGGTGCGGCGCAACGATTTCGCCCCCGGCAACGAGGCCATGCTGGCCTTTGCCGCGCGCTGCACCTCGTCCTTTCCGGTGGCCTTTCCGCCGATGCGCTATGCGGACATGCCGGCCTCGGCGCAGGACCCGGGGCATCGGCGCTTCTTCGGCCATGATCCGGATTATTCCGGCCGGCTGTTCGCCGATGGCGGCTATCTGGACAACCGGCCCTTCAGCCATGCGATCGAGCTGATCCCCTTTCGGCCGACCACTCTGCCGGGCGCGCGCAAGCTGCTGTTCATCGACCCCTTTCCCGATGCCGGGCCGCAGCCCGACCGGCCGTCCGGACGGGTGGATTTCCTGCAGAACGCCCGGCTGGCGCTGACCGGCCTGCCGCGCTACGAGGTGATCCGCGACGATATCCGCGCCGTCGCCCGCATGAACCGGCGGCTGGAACGGCTGGGCACGCTGCAGGCGCGCTGGCGCCGGGATCAGGAACGGGTCGAGGCCGCCGGACGGGTGATGCGCCAGAAGCGCAAGCCGGACGATCTGGACCAGATGGATCTGGCCGACCTGATGACCGGCGAGCATGAATATCCGCAGAACTATCCACTCTATCACCACCTGCGGGTCTATGGCACGACCGACAGGCTGACGGAAATCGTGGCGGGGCTGGCGGGCCACGAGCCGGAATCGGACGTGGCGCTGTATCTGCGCCAGATCCTGCGCGCCTGGCGCGACGCGAATTTCAGCGCCTATCGCGACGGGTCGCGCGAGACCGAGAACGCCTTCCTGTCGCGCCACGACCTGGATTTCCGGCTGCGCCGCCTGATCCATCTGCGCGCCCATGTCGACGAGGCGCTGGACCGGCGCAAGCGCATCGAGGGCGACGAGGTCGCCCGCGGCATGCCGCCCGCGCAGCTGGTGCGGCTGCGCGAAAAGATCGAGGCGGAGCTGGCCGGGCTGCGCCGGCTGGGCAATCGCGACAGCAGCCAGGCGCGGGCGCTGCTGAGCGATGCCGAGATCGCGCGGCTGGAGCAGCTGATCTCGGCCGAATACAGCGCGGTGATGCGGCTCGCCACCCTGGACCAGCGTTACGACAGGGCGCGCGAGATCTATCTCCAGACCCAGATCACGCCGCTGGTGGACAAGGCGCTGGCCGGGCTGGGCCGGGACATGCGCGCGGCCTTCGACGCCAGCAGCGCCGCCATGCGCGCCGAACTGGCCGCGCCCGCGCTGCAGCCGCTTCTGGATGTCTATGACGATTTCCACTGGCACGACGTCTTGACCTATCCCTTCCTCGAAGGCTCGGAGCTGCAGGAGCACGCGCAGGTCGAGGTGTTCCGCATCAGCCCCGCCGACAGTGGGCTGAACCCGCGCCCCGACAAGCTGGCGGGGATCGCGGTCGGCGCCTTCGGCGGCTTCCTGAACCGCGATTGGCGCGAGCATGACATCCTCTGGGGCCGCCTCGACGGCGCCGAGCGCATCGTCGCCGCGCTGATGTCCGACCGTCCCGAGGCCGAGCGCAAGGCCTGGATCGACGAATTGCAGGGCCGGATCCTGGCCGAGGAATATGGCGAGCCCGCCGGGCAGACGCGCCGGCTGGCGCTGCTGAAGGCCAAGCTGAGCGATGCCCGGATCGACGAGGACGCCTTCGAGGACACCGCCGCCCGGGCGCTGGGGGTCAAGGATGCCGCCGCGCTGGATCTCGGCCGCTTCGGGGCGCATTAC
This sequence comes from Paracoccus sp. J55, assembly GCF_000513975.1. Taxonomy (NCBI): domain Bacteria; kingdom Pseudomonadati; phylum Pseudomonadota; class Alphaproteobacteria; order Rhodobacterales; family Paracoccaceae; genus Paracoccus; species Paracoccus sp. J55. Next base: position 2,572 of record NZ_AZVA01000054.1, on the reverse strand, counting down.
AAGGACCTCAAGCCCATCGGCCCGCGCCCGCGCGACATTGCCGCCTGGGGCAGCCGCAGCATGGCGATCCTGTCGCGCATGATCGACGATCTGCCCGATGACGGCATCCTGCGCATCCTGGGCACGCGGGGGGCGACGGCGCTGCGGGCCGGGGGCGGGCTGGTCTCGGCCCTGACGCGCTTCGCCTTGCCGGGCAGCTACCAGCGCATGATGGCCGACCGCTTCCTGCTTCTCGCCATGCTGGCCGGCCTGCTGGTGCTGCTGCTCTCGCCCTGGCTGGGCGCAGGCGCGGCCGGGATCGGCATCGCGCTGGCCGGTGCCGCGGCCTGGGCCTGGCTGGTGGTCTACAGTTTCGGGCGCTGGCTGCGCGGCCGCAAGCGGGCCTTTGCGCTGCTGCGCGGCCTGCTGTTCCTTGCCGCGCTGGCGTTGATGGTCCTGGGCGTGGTCGCTGTCGCAAACTATCTGTCCGGCTGACGCAGCCCGCGCGCGCGCTCGTCGCAAAACGACACCGGCCTGTCGCAATACGGCCGGACCCTTGCGGCTTGCGGTTGGAAAAAGACGGCAACGGGAATAGAGGCGAACCGGAGCGGGCAGGCGCGTCGATCTGGGCTTGCACATGCCGGCGCCTGCGCTATCCGCGAGCGGGGCGGGCGGCCGACGCCATCCGCAACACGGTGCGGAACGCAAAGGAGATTGGGCGAATGGGAGCAGCGATCATCGACGGCAAGGCTTTTGCGGCCGGGGTTCGGGCGCGGGTTGCCGGGCATGTGGGGCGGCTGCAGGCCGCGCACGGGGTGGTGCCGGGCCTGGCGGTGGTGCTGGTGGGCGAGGATCCGGCCAGCCAGGTCTATGTCAGGAACAAGGGCATCCAGACCCGCGAGGCCGGCATGGCGAGCTTCGAGCACAAGCTGCCGGCCGAGACCGCGCAGGCGGAACTGCTGGCGCTGATCGAAGGGCTGAATGCCGATCCGGCGGTGCATGGCATCCTGGTGCAGCTGCCGCTGCCCGCGCATATGGACGCCGATGCGGTGATCAACGCCATCGATCCCGCGAAGGACGTGGACGGGTTCCACATCTCGAATGTCGGGCTGCTGGGGACCGGGCAGAAGAGCATGGTGCCCTGCACGCCCCTGGGCTGCCTGATGCTGCTCCGCGACCGGCTGGGCGATCTTTCCGGGCTGAACGCGGTGGTGGTGGGGCGCTCGAACATCGTCGGCAAGCCGATGGCGCAGCTGCTGCTGGGCGACAGTTGCACGGTGACCATCGCGCATTCGCGCACGAAGGACCTGGCCGGCCTGTGCCGGACGGCCGACATCCTGGTCGCGGCGGTGGGCCGGCCGCGGATGATCCGCGGCGACTGGATCAGGCCGGGGGCGACGGTGATCGACGTGGGCATCAACCGCATCGCGGAGGAGGGCCGCTCGCGCCTGGTCGGCGACGTGGATTTCGAGGCCGCCGCGCAGGTCGCCGGCGCCATCACCCCGGTGCCGGGGGGCGTCGGGCCGATGACCATCGCCTGCCTGCTGGCGAATACGCTGACCGCCTGCTGCCGGGCCAATGGCTGGCCCGAGCCCGAGGGCCTGACCGCCTGAGCGCGCCGCCGGACCGGGGCGCTGCCCCGGACCCCGGGATATTTGCACAAGAAAGAAATCAGGGCCTTTGCCCTTGCAAGACAGTGGAGAAACCGATGAACAAGTTCTGCCTGACCGTTGCCTGCGAATCCACGCGCGGCATCGTGGCCGCCATCTCGGGCTTTCTGGCCGAGAATGGCTGCAACATCACCGATTCCAGCCAGTTCGACGACCCGCAGACCGGCAAGTTCTTCATGCGCGTCAGCTTCGTCTCCGAGGAGGGCGTGGGGCTGGAGGAATTGCGCGCCGGGCTGGCCGAGCCGGCCAAGCCCTTCGGCATGGACTACGCCATCCATGACGAGGCCGAGAAGATGAAGGTGGTGATCATGGTCAGCCGCTTCGGGCATTGCCTGAACGACCTTCTCTATCGCTGGCGCATCGGGGCCTTGCCGATCGACATCGTGGCGGTGATCAGCAATCACATGGACTATCAGAAGGTGGTGGTGAACCACGACATTCCCTTCCACTGCATCAAGGTCACCAAGGAGAACAAGCCGCAGGCCGAGGCGCAGCTGATGGCGGTGGTCGAGGATTCGGGTGCCGAGCTGGTGGTGCTGGCGCGCTACATGCAGGTGCTCTCGGACGCCCTGTGCAAGAAGATGTCGGGGCGGATCATCAACATCCATCATTCCTTCCTGCCGAGCTTCAAGGGCGCCAACCCCTACAAGCAGGCCTTCGAGCGCGGGGTGAAGCTGATCGGCGCGACCAGCCATTACGTGACCGCGGATCTGGACGAGGGCCCGATCATCGAGCAGGACATCATCCGGGTGACGCATGCGCAATCGCCCGAGGATTATGTCAGTCTCGGCCGCGACGTGGAAAGCCAGGTCCTGGCCCGCGCCATCCACGCCCATATCCACCGCCGGGTGTTCCTCAACGGCAACAAGACCGTCGTCTTCCCGGCGTCTCCGGGAAGCTATTCCAGCGAGAGAATGGGCTGA